>JAAFGW010000210.1 GCA_010365175.1 Sulfuriferula multivorans
GTTTCAGCCGAGGCGCCCGATTCGGTCACATAGTGCAGCGACACGATGGCAGTCGTGGGGAAATAAGCGTGCTGCAACTTTTCGCCGGGTTCGTAGAGACTTTCACCGAGCCGTAAAGGGACCAGCTCCAGATGCGCGGCAAGGGCATCAAATTCAGCCGTGGGCAGCGCGGCAAGAAGGTGATTTTGACTCGGATTATGAATTGATGACATCGCTGACAGTCAGGGTCCTGTGTTCTATTTCTTGGCTGTGAGTTCCACGCCGATTCCGCGGTACCCAACAAAGCGGCTGGACTGATTGAACATCGGCTCACCGCTCACCTGAAACTGTTGACGCGAGCCATCGGCATTGACGCGATGGAACATGAAATCCAGGAACGGCTGGCGCTCGGCAATGATGGCCTGCAGCGTCTTCCGCTCGGCTTCATTCCAACCCACATCCTGTGCTTCGCTCGCATTGCCCGCCAAGGCATCAACACGGATGCCGAGCATCTCAAGTACTGGACCGGACACCTTGGTGAAGTTCATGTTCTCGTCCTGCTCCCAGTACCAGTCGGAAGCCAGTTCGGTCAGGCTACGATAACGGGCTTCACTTTCGCGCAGTTCGGCGGTTCGCTCCTGCACCGTTTGCTCCAGCTCTTTGTTGTAATTCTCGAGCTTTTTGTATAGCAGCCGCACTTCCAGCATGTTGCGGATGCGTGTCCTGACTTCGACCAGGTCGAACGGCTTGCTGATGAAATCCTTGGCACCGGCCTGCAGCGCACGCAGCTTGTGACCCGGTTGGGCCGTGATCACGAGGACGGGGAGGTAGCCGTCCGTATCGTTAGTCTTGAGTCCTTCCATCACCTGAAATCCATCCATGCCGGGCATCTGCAGGTCAAGCAGGATCAGGTCGTAGTGGTTGGCGTGATGCAGCGCACACACGGTATGCGGATCCATCGTCGACGTCATGCGCTGATAGCCCACTTCACGCAGCAAGTCCTCCAGCAATCGCACATTGGCTTCCTGATCATCCACAATCAGAATGCTGGCGTTAAGAATGTCCTGTTCGCTGATCATGGTAGCCGTCCGGTTGCTTTCATTAATACTGTGACCCAGTTCTTTGAGGTGCATTGACGTCACCTCTCTATTGCCAATAGTTCAGTGCGCGCTGCAATGCGGTAATTGTTCTTGCCTGAGTGCTTGGCTTCATACAAGGCCAAATCCGCGCTCTTCATCAGCGTTTCGACTTCATCGCCATGCATGGGATACATGCTCACGCCGACGCTTGCAGTCATGCTCACGTCCCGACCCTGAATCCGATAAGGTTGTGAGAGCGCCTGAATCACTTTTGACGCCAGGCTGGCAACACCGTCGGCATCACTTATTTCCCACAAACCGATCACGAATTCGTCGCCCCCCATGCGTGCCACCGTATCCTCCTGACGCACCGCTGCCTCCAGCCGATCGGCGACTATCGTCAGCAGCATGTCCCCCACATCGTGGCCCAGGCTGTCGTTGATCTGCTTGAAGCCGTCCAGATCCAGATACATCACTGCCATGGCGCTCTTGTTTCTGTGCGCATGTGCGATGGCCAACGAGACCCTGTCTGTCAAGAGCCGCCTGTTTGGCAGCCCGGTCAAAGCGTCGTGCATCGCCATGGATTCGAGTGCGTGGCTGTATTGCTCGAGTTGCTTGTATAACAGGCGCACCTCAAGCATGTTGTGGATGCGCGTCCTGGCTTCCATGAAATCAAAAGGTTTGGCGATAAAATCCTTCGCGCCGGCCTGCAGCGCCCGCAGCTTGTGTCCTGGCTGGGCCGTGATTGCGAGGACGGGAAGGTAGCCGTCGGGTTCAATTTCCTTCAGACACTCCATCACCTGGAAGCCATCCATGCCGGGCATCTGCAGGTCAAGCAGGATCAAGTCGTAATGATTGGCGCGATGCAGATCACACACAACATGCGGATCCATCGTCGAGGTCACGCAGCGATAGCCGGCTTCACTCAGCATGTGCTCCAGCAACAGCACATTGGTTTCCAGGTCATCTACGATCAGAATGCTGGCACCAAGCATGGTGTCGCTATCAATCATTAGTCAGGCCTGGCTGCACAGGACCGTCTAATTTTGCGTCCGAAAACGCCAACGCCTTATCCAGTGCGTCCGTGAACTCGTTGACCTTGATCGGCTTGGTGAGATAGTTGAAGAATCCCGCCTCCAACCCTTTCTCGATATTGTGGGGCATGGCGTCGGCACTGAGAGCAATGACCGGAATATGGGCCGTAGTAGGGTCGTCATGCAGCACTTTCAGCGCTTCGAATCCGCTCATGCCCGGCAGATTGATGTCCATCAGGATCACATCCGGCAGATGGGTGCGCGCCAGTGCAATGCCTTGATTGCCGTCGCGCGCACTGAGCATGTGCAGCTGAGGGTGGTCCTCGATGATTTGCTCGACCAGCATCAGGTTAGCCGGATTGTCTTCAACATAGACCAGCGTGTGAACCCCTCCTCTTGCCCGAACTTGCCCTGAAATGGGTTCGGGCATGATGCTGCCCGCGGCAAGTTGCGGCTTTTCGTCAACGTTCAGCTCCATCCAGAATTCGCTGCCTACGCCAACCGTGCTTTCCACGCCGACCATCCCCCCCATCAGTTCGACCAGTTGCTTGGTGACCACCAGGCCGATGCCGGTTCCTTCCACGGGGCCGTGCTCTTGCCCCAGCCGATTGAACGGATGAAATAGCTGCAGCAGCTTGTGCGGTGGCAAACCCTCACCGCTGTCTTTGACGCTGATGCGGAGTCGCTCCGGGCTGACCAGGCTGCATCGCACCTCGACCGTTCCATGCTCGCGGTTGTATTTGATCGCATTGGACAGCAGATTGATCAGCGCCTGCTTGACGCGGACGCGATCGGCATTGACATGCCAATCGGGATCGAACGGAGGGAAGCTGATCTGGATGTCGCGTTGTTGCAATTGCGGTTCTATCATGGCCTCACATTCATGCAACACTTCGATCAGCGACACCGACTCATGCGAAATCAAAAGCGTACCGGACTCGATCACCGCGAGATCGAGGATCTCGTTGATCAGGTCCAGCAGATACCATCCTGCCTTGGTAATCTGATGCAGCCTGACAGTCTGGGCGGCCGTTGGCGGGGGCGAGCCGGCCTCAAGCAACTGGGCGAAACCGAGGATGGCATTGAGCGGAGTGCGCAGTTCATGGCTCATGCTGGACAAAAAATCCGATTTCGCGAGGTTAGCTTTTTCCGCCACGAACCGGGCGCGCTCAAGCTCGACGTTCTTGTTCTGCAGTACCTGGTCCAGGCGCTTGCGCTCCGTGATATCGCGCGCTGCGGCAAACACGCCCTGCAGCTCCCCGTCAGCATTATAGAAAGTGGCCGCGTTATACGACACCACGGTTTCCCCGTCGAATTTGTGGAGTGCGGTGAGCTCGTAGTCGCTCAAGTTTTTGTCTCTCAGCACCTGCTTGATGCCTGCCTCGGCCCGTGCCGGATCGGTGAAGTAATGCTTGAACGGTGTGCCGATCAGCTCGTCGCGCGGGCAACCGGTGAGCGCCACCATCTGTTGGTTGACATCGGTAATGATGCCAGCCGGATCGGTCGTCATCAGCGCATCAATGTTGGATTCGATCAGCGATCGAGTATAGAACTGCTGGTCACGCAAGGCCTGTTGCACGGCATATTCCCCGGTGACATCACGGAACACCAGTACCGCACCGACCACCTGACTGTCGCGGTCGCGAATCGGTGCGCAGCTGTCGGCGATCGCACACTCACTGCCATCGCGGGCAACCAGCACGGTGTGGTTTGCCATGCCCTGTGTCGTGCCATGCGCCAGCGTGGCCATGACCGGAATCGTTGTGGGCTGACGAGTTTCCTGGCTGATGATATGAAAAACGTCCTCAACCGGGAGCCCGATCGCGTCTGTCTGCGTCCAGCCCGTGAGTTTTTGGGCCAGGGGATTCAGGAGCGTCACCCGCCCTTCGGCATCGGTTGCGATCACCGCATCGCCGATGGAATGGAGCGTGACGGCGAACTTTTCCTCGCTGACCTGCAAAGTGGCGTAGGCCTGCAGCAGCTGGCTATTGGTCGTTACTTGAACCTCGAGCAATTGCTGTCGCTCGGCCTCAACCTGCTTGCGCGCAGTGTTGTCTGTCGCGATCAAAAGATAACCGATGACAGCGTCTTGATCCCCGCGCAACGCGGTAAACGATACGATCGCCGGGAAACGGCTGCCGTCCTTGCGGATGCAGGTCAGCTCGTAGATGTCCTCGATGCCGAGTGCAGCCTTGAACGCCAGCGCATCGAAGCCTGGCATAACCTGTGTTTCGTGTTCGGTGCTCAATGCCATGGCGCGCGCGATGACTTCCTGCGGATCAAAAATGTCAGCCGGTGTGATCTTGTTCAGCACATCGGCTGCCGTGTAGCCCGTCATGCGCTCCGCGCCGACGTTAATAAGCTGAATGATGCCTTTCGCGTCAGTGGCGATACTCGAAAAGTTGGTGCTGTTGAAAATCGCGTTCTGCAGGGCGCCCGCCTTGAGCAGCGCCTCTTCAGCATGTTTGCGCGCGGTGTTGTCCGTACCGATCAACAGATAACCGATGATGGCGCCTTGATCGTCGCGCAGTGCAGTGACTGATACGACCGCCGGAAAGCGGCTGCCATCCTTGCGGATGTAGGTCAGCTCATAGATGTCCTCAATGCCGCGCGAAGCCTTGAACACCAAGGCCTCAAAGCCTGGCGCAATATGAGTGCCGAGTTCGACGCTCAACACCTTGGCGCGCGCGATCACTTCCTGCGGGTCGGAAATATCAGCCGGGGTGATCTTGTTCAGGACATCGGCAGCCGCGTAACCCAGCATGCGCTCAGCGCCGACGTTGAAAATCTGGATGACGCCCTTCTCGTCGGTGGCGATACTCGAAAAATTGGCACTATTGAGAATCGCGTTCTGCAAGGCCCCGGTCTTAAGCAAGGTCTCCTGACGGCGGAGCTCGGTGATGCCTTCACTCTTGCCGGTGGGGCTGGCAAGGGTGGAATCGTTTACTGTATCGGACATGGTTGATTTCCGTTAAAAGCGAACTTCAATCCGGAGGCAGGCCGTGCTTGCTGAACCCACAACAGATGATTGCGCCTACCCAGTCGCAGAAAAGCGAATCTTCCCCGAGACGAAGAAGGATCATCACCGCCTTTCCGAGGCGTGTCTGTGTGCTGGGGCACATAAGCCGATCAAGGGTACGCAGCTTTGTGCGGCCTTCAGTTTAACGTCATCGCCCAGAGAAATTGCACGCATCCACGCGTTTCCATTCAACAGCACGAGGTCGTCCGCTAGAATTCATGCATGGATCCTGATCTCAAGCCCCTATTGCCCCGTATCGAACGCTTGCTCGACCGTCTCGACAGCGTTTCATCCCCCACGCCACTGAGCTGGGAAACCACCCGCGCCGCCCGCTGGTCGGCACAGGCGGGTGGGTTGAA
>JAAFGW010000211.1 GCA_010365175.1 Sulfuriferula multivorans
TGGTCGACGCCGAAGCGATGCGAGTGCTCGATGTGCTGCTGGGCGAGTTGCCGCCGACGCTGGCAGCCAAGCTTACGTCGAAGATCACCGGACGCAGCAAAGCCGATCTCTATAAAATGACCCTGGCATTAAAACCGCAAGATCAGGAAGACGCATGACCGATACTCTCACCCTTGTTCGCCCTGACGACTGGCACATCCATTTCCGCGATGGCGCCGCCATGCAGAGCGTGCTGCCCGACACCGCACGCGTATTTGGCCGCGCCATCGCCATGCCTAACCTCAGGCCACCCGTCGTTACAGTTGCAGATGCGTCTGCGTATCGTGATCGACTGCTGGCCGCCGCGAGCGGCACGGCATTCGAGCCGCTGATGACGCTCTATCTCACAGACAATACGCAGCCCGATGAAATCCGTCGCGCGCGGGCAAGCGGCTTTGTGCATGCAGTGAAGTATTACCCGGCCGGTGCGACGACGAATTCCGATTCCGGTGTAACCGATCTGGTCAAGGCCTATCCGGCGATTGCGGCGATGGAAGAAGTCGGCATGCCTTTGTTGCTGCACGGTGAAGTGGTCGATGCCGAGATTGATGTGTTTGACCGTGAAGCCGTCTTCATCGAGCGCCACCTGATGCGTCTGATTCGTGATTTTCCCAAGCTCAAGATCGTGCTGGAACACATCACCACGCGCCAGGCGGCGGAGTTTGTTGCTGCCGCGCCCGCCAATGTGGCCGCGACCATCACCGTGCATCACTTGCTCTACAATCGTAATGCCATGTTCAAGGGTGGCATACGCCCGCATATGTTTTGCCTGCCGATTTTGAAGCGTGAGTTGCATCGCCAGGCGCTGGTTGCTGCCGCCATCTCCGGCAATCCCAAATTTTTCCTCGGCACCGATTCTGCGCCACACGCGGTGGGCGCCAAGGAATCCGCGTGCGGTTGCGCCGGGGTGTACTCGGCGCATGCGGCGATCGAGCTGTACGCCGAAGCATTCGAGGATGCAGACGCACTGGACAAGCTAGAAGCGTTTGCCAGTTTCCATGGCGCCGATTTTTATGGCCTGCCGCGTCACCGCGACACCATTACGCTCAAGCGCGAAAGCTGGACAGCGCCAGCCAGTATCACGCTGGGCTCCGATAACCTGGTGCCGTTGCGCGCGGGCGAGGTCATCCGCTGGTGCGTTGTTGTTTGATAATCGCGCAAAAAACAACCGGGCAGCTGCCCGGCTGAGGGGGAGACACGTGACTTACGGGAAGGCCGGGATCGTGGGCTCAACGCCCGACCCCATGGCTTCGGGGTGGTGCGATGCAATCAGTTTCTTGATTTCGTCGACGCGTCCTGAGGGAACATCCACCATCATCAGAATATGTCCGGCGGCGATGGCCGATTCAAAGGTTTTGAGCCGCGAGTTGGGAATCGAACTGGCGACCATGCTGGCAACCCAAGCACCAAATGCGGCGCCAATCAGCGCTGTAATCAGGATGGTGACGAGTTGGAGATCCACGCCAGCGGGGGGGGAAAATACCGCTATCAGGCCCGCAAGGATGCCGATGCCGCCTCCCACGGCCAAACCCGTTTCGGCGCCATGGACGAAGTCGGTTTTTTGCAGAATTGAGGCTTCGTGCATACCCGCCAGTGGAATGCCGTCCTTGGCCAAGACGTGAATGTGAGCGTCCTCAATGCGGTTGAGTAAAAGTTCGTTACGGATTTGTCGGGCGCTCAACACGTCCGGCACCATGAAGTACAGTCTTCTTCTCATGAGGGGTCTCCTGTCAGGGGTCAGCATTCGGCCCTGTCATCTCTTGGTAGCAAATAGGCTGTTTAAGTCAAGCCAAAGCACCTTATAATTCGGATGGGGAAGCCAGTCAGACAACCGCTGCCATGCAAATGGGAGAGGAAAGTCCGGGCTCCATAGAGCAGGATGCCGGCTAACGGCCGGACGCCGTGAGGCGAGGAATAGGGCCACAGAGACGAGCGTATTTAGTTACGGTGAAACGCGGTAACCTCCATCCGGAGCAACACCAAATAGGCAGGCGATGAAGCGGCTCGCTGAGTCTGCGGGTAGGTGGCAGGAGCGGATTAGTAATGATCCGCCTAGAGGAATGGTTGTCCACGACAGAACCCGGCTTATCGGCCGACTTCCCCACTTTATATGCAATTCAAACACTTAGCGTTTTTTTCTCAAATTAGAGGCAAAAAAAGGCTCTAAGCGACGGTTTTTCCAGAAACTTATCCACAACCTGAAACCACCCCTAAGTCATTGAGGCATAGGGGTTTTTTTGCGTCTTTTATATTGACCCCCCCAAAACTATCCCCTATAGTGGGTGGCAGTGGTGAATGGTGGGAGGATGTGGGAGAATGTGCGCATCCGATCACGGCTGAATGTCAGCCAAATCCAAATCAATAATCAGGAGTGGGCATGTTTCGGGGAGTTGCGACAGTCAGTCTGGATAGCAAGAACCGGCTTGTGGTGCCGGCGCGCTACCGTGACGCACTTCTGGTGAACGGCGCGGGGCGCGTGGTCATCACGGCCGACCCGGGTCAGTGTCTGCTGTTGTATCCGCTGCCTGAATGGGAGCCGATCGAGAAAAAACTCAACGCCTTGTCTGACTTCAATCCCCGCACCCGCAGCCTTAAGCAGCTGCTGGTGGGTTATGCGCACGACATGGATATGGACAGCGCCGGTCGCGTGTTGCTCCCCCCGATGCTGCGCAAGTTTGCCGAGCTGGATAAAACCGTGGTGCTGGTTGGCCAGGGCAGCAAGGTGGAGCTATGGAACGAGGCGCGCTGGGAAGCGCAGGTATCGCAGGCACTCACCTTTAGGGACGACACGCTGCCTCCCGAGCTGGAGGGGTTCACGTTGTGATGGATGCCGCCCATGTGCCGGTGCTGGCACAGGAGGCGGTGGCGGCGCTGGCGATTAATGCCGATGGTGTTTATGTCGACGCGACTTTTGGGCGCGGCGGGCACAGCCGCTTGATGCTTGAGCAGATGGGACCCAAAGGCCGGTTGATTGCACTGGATCGTGACCCGGATGCCATTCAGGCCGGGGCAGCTTTGCAGGATGCGCGGATGACGCTGGTGCACAGTGCCTTTTCGCAGTTGGGTGAGGTGCTGGGCGGGTTGGGGTTAACTCAGGTGAATGGGATTTTGCTGGATATAGGCGTGTCGTCGCCGCAGCTGGATGACGCAACGCGTGGCTTCAGTTTTCGTTTTGATGCGCCACTCGATATGCGGATGGATCCGGGAAGCGGGCTTTCTGCTGCGGATTGGTTGGCAACGGCAACAGAGGGAGAAATCAGTGAAGTCATCCGCACCTACGGGGAAGAGCGGTTTGCTAAATCAGTTGCGCGCGCGATTGTTGCGGCACGAAAAGAAGAAGCCATCAGCAGTACTGCGCAGTTGGCGAACCTCATCGCCGCCACGCTCAAATGGCGTGAGCCGGGGCAACATCCGGCGACGCGCAGCTTCCAGGCTATACGGATTTATATCAACCGTGAGCTTGAAGAGCTAAGCCAGGTACTGCCTCAATGCGTGGACTTCCTGCAACCGGGTGGGCGGCTCGCTGTGATCAGCTTTCATTCGCTGGAAGACCGTATTGTCAAACGGTACATGCGCGATGAATCACAAGGCGAGCAGGCGCCTCGACGGTTGCCGATTCAGGCGGCCATGTTGAAGCCGGGTC
Organism: Sulfuriferula multivorans; assembly: GCA_010365175.1. Taxonomy (GTDB): domain Bacteria; phylum Pseudomonadota; class Gammaproteobacteria; order Burkholderiales; family Thiobacillaceae; genus Thiobacillus. The sequence goes on from JAAFGW010000211.1 coordinate 3,683, forward strand.
GTCTGAGGCTGGTTGGGCGTGCGCAGCACGCAAGTGATGCTGAAGTCGCGGCTAATCCGCGCGCGCGCAGTGCGGTGTTGCGCGTGGCGGAAAAAATGGACGGGGCGGCATGAGTCGCCTTAATGTGGTTCTGGCTGTGGTGTTGGTGATGTGTGCGCTCGCTGTCATTCAGGCGCAACACCGCTCACGCACGTATTTCGTGGAATTGGAAAGATTGAAGAAAGAAGCGCGCGCCTTTGAGGAGCAATGGGGGAGATTGCAGCTGGAGCAGAGCACCTGGGCCAATCCGGCACGGGTCGATACCCTTGCGCGCACTCAGTTGGGTTTGATTCCGCCCACACAAGAGCGCATTCGTGTTGAAACGGGCCGGGTTGAATCATGGAGGGGTACGCCATGAACTTCCATACACGCAAACTCCTCAAGCTGAATCTGGCCCCGTGGCGCATGGCAACAGTAGGCGGGCTGTTGTTGAGTGGGTTGCTCGTGGTGGCCGGGCGCGCCTTCTATTTGCAGGGCCTCAATACTGATTACCTTCAGGGCAAGGGTGACGCGGTCGCCAATCGCAATCTCACCCTGCCTGCGCATCGCGGACAGGTGGCCGATCGAAACGGCCAGTTGCTGGCAATCAGTACGCCGGTTGAATCCTTGTGGGCGCGGTCAGCTGAACTTGAATTGACCGCCGAGCAGCGGGCGCATCTGGCAAAAGTGCTCGATATGCCGGCGCGGGCACTCGCGGCCAAACTGGATCGTAAAACCCGAGGTGTATTCAGCGTGCGGCGCCCGGTCACGCCGGAGCAAGCCGCCAGAATTACTGCAATGGGTGTGCCTGGCTTGCATCTGCGGCGGGAGTATCGCCGCTATTACCCTGCAGCGGAGGTGGCGGCACATGTGGTCGGCTTTACCAATGTCGACGACCTGGGTCAGGAAGGCGTTGAGCGCGCCTATCAGGAATGGCTTGCCGGGCGCGAAGGGGAACGTCAGATCATGCGCGACCGTCGCGGCAATACCATCCGTGATCTGGCGCCAATCAAAACGGCGCAGATGGGCGGCAATTTGGCGCTGGCCCTTGATCTCAAAATACAGTACCTGGCGCATCGCGAGTTGGCGGCGGCGATTGTTACCCATAAGGCCAAGGGCGGCAGTGTCGTGGTGCTCGACGCCAAGACGGGCGAAATTCTCGCGTTGGCCAATCAGCCGGTTTTCAATCCGAACAATCGCCATGATTACGATCCCAACTCAATGCGTAACCGCGCAGTAATCGATACGTTTGAACCGGGTTCAACGATCAAGCCATTCGTGGCGGCGGCGGTGCTGGAGCGCGGCCTGTTTCATCCCGATAGCATTATTGATACGCCTCAAACCTGGCTGGTGGGCAACAAGCTGGTGCGGGACGAGCATACCCACCCGCAGATGACGGTCAGTGAAATCATCCAGAAATCCAGCAACGTCGGTGCCGTCAAAATGGCGATGTCGCTGACGCCGCAGCAACACTGGGAGGTGTTGCACCGCGCAGGATTCGGCCAGCTGCCAGGTTCGGGTTTCCCCGGAGAATCTTCAGGCCGGTTGCGCGACGCTAACACCTGGCGACCTGTAGAACAGGCCACTATGGCCTATGGCTACGGTCTGTCGGTCAGCTTGCTGCAACTGACGCGCGCTTATATGGCATTTGCCAACGATGGTGAAGTCATGCCGCTGTCGTTTCTGAAACGTGAGCCGCAGGAAATTGTAGGCGAACGCGTGTTTTCTCCGGCCGTGGCACGTGAAGTGCGCGCCATGATGGAGT
>JAAFGW010000212.1 GCA_010365175.1 Sulfuriferula multivorans
GTCGATGCCCTGGCTCACCGCGAACACCAGATCAGATGGTGTGCCCACGCCCATCAGGTAGCGCGGCTTGTCAGCGGGCAGTTGGGGTGCGGTGTGCTTGAGGATGCGCGCCATGTCCTCTTTGGGTTCGCCGACGGAGAGGCCGCCGATGGCATAGCCATCGAAATTCATGTCATTCAGTTCACGTACCGATTCGTCGCGCAGGGTCTCGAACATGCCGCCTTGCACGATGCCATACAGCGCATTGGGGTTGCCGGCGTGCGCGGCTTTGGAGCGTTCGGCCCAGCGCAGGCTCATGCGCATCGAGTCGGCGGCTTCGCGTTCGGTGGCGGGATAGGGCGTGCATTCGTCGAAAATCATCACGATGTCGGAATTCAGCGTGCGCTGGATCTGCATCGAGATTTCGGGGGTGAGAAACAGCTTGTCGCCGTTGAGTGGCGACGAAAATTTCACGCCCTCCTCGGTGATCTTGCGCAGTTTGCCCAGGCTGAACACCTGGAAGCCGCCCGAATCGGTGAGGATGGGCTTGTCCCAGCCCATGAAACGATGCAGTCCGCCAAACTTTTCGATCACCTCCAATCCTGGGCGCAGCCACAGGTGGAAGGTGTTGGACAGCACCATCTCGAAGCCGATCTCGGTGAGTTCGGCTGGCGACATGGCTTTGACCGTGCCGTACGTACCCACTGGCATGAAAGCCGGGGTCTGGATGGTGCCGTGGGCCAGGGTGAGCTGGCCGCGTCGTGCGCCGCCATCGGTGGTGAGTAATTCGAATTTCATATTGAAGGCAGGGTTCCCAGGCTGTTTCTTTCCAGCAGCATCGCATCGCCATAGCTGAAAAAACGATAGCGTTCGGCGATGGCGTGCGCATACGCCGCGCGGATGGCATCCATGCCGGAAAACGCAGAGACCAGCATTAATAGTGTGGATTTTGGCAAATGAAAGTTGGTGATCAGCGCGTCCACTACATTAAAACTATAGCCGGGAGTGATGAAAATATCGGTTTCGCTTGCACCTGCGGCAAGCGGGCCTGATTGTGCCGCGGCTTCCAGCGTGCGCAGGCTGGTGGTGCCTACCGCCACTACGCGGCCGCCGCGCGCGCGGGTTTCATTGATGGCGTCGACGGTGGCCTGTGGAATCGTATACCGCTCACTGTGCATCTTGTGGTCGGCAATGTTGTCCGTTCGAACGGGCTGGAAGGTGCCGGCGCCCACGTGCAGCGTGACGTGGGCAGTGCGCACACCTTGTTGCTTCAGGGTATCCAGCATGGCGTCATCAAAATGCAGCCCGGCGGTGGGGGCGGCGACCGAACCGGGTTCGTTCGCGTACACGGTTTGATAACGTGCCTCATCCTCGGCCGTGGGCATGTGTTCGATATAAGGGGGCAGTGGCAATTGGCCCAGCTGGTCGAGCACATCGAGTACCGGGCGGGGAAAGCGCAACTGGGTCAGGTCGTCCTGACGTGCCACCACATTGACTATCGTGTCATCGGTCAGGCGTATCTGCGATCCCGGCTTGGGCGCGTGGCTGGCGCGGATGAACGCCAGCGCCCCGCAATCGTGGGTGACCCGTTCAATCAGTAGCTCGAGCTTGCCGCCCGACTCTTTGTGGGCAAACAGGCGTGCCTTGATGACGCGCGTATCGTTCATCACCAGCAGATCGTTGGGGCGCAACAGGGTCGGCAGGTCGCGAAACCAGCGGTCGGCGAGGGTGCCTTGGGCGTCTACCTGCAGCAGCCGGCTGCCGCCGCGCACCGTGGGCGGAAGCTGTGCAATCAGCTCTTCAGGCAGGTCAAAATTAAAATCAGCAACTTTCATGGGGCGCGATTATAGCGTTCGCCTTGCAGGGAAGCGCCTGATTCGGTGATAATGCGCGCCTCTGTCGCTGGGCGCGTTCGCGTTCGGCACCCTTGCCGGGATGGCGGAATCGGTAGACGCAGCGGATTCAAAATCCGCCGCTGGTAACAGTGTGGGGGTTCGAGTCCCCCTCCCGGCACCATTTTTTGCTCTTGTTCCCAGTGTGCAGCCCTTTGTCTGACTGATTGATGCTTGTGGGCACTAATTAGGTGCATGCTTGTCTGTCATGGCGTCATGGTCAATCCGTGCGCCGTTGCCTTAATCAAAGCTTCACAGCGCTGACATCACCATTCTCGGCGGGATTTCCTATAGTTCGTATTCGACGTTTACAGCGGTAAATGCTGGTGGCACAGGCGTTGCTTGTAGACTGTTAATGACCATTCCGGCGTCGCCAGGACGAGGAGGAAAGATGGCTATAGCTGTACAGACATACTCTAAGGATATGGAAGATCACGATCCGCTGCATCGGCCGGTGTGCCGACTGTTGCAGGTCCATCAGGAAAACATGGCATCCGTGCACATGCGAGACCTGTTTGTCGCCGAGCCTGAGCGGTTCGAGCGTTTTTCGTTGCACGTAGGCGAAATTCTGCTGGATTATTCGAAGAACCGCATCACTGACGAAACAATGCGTTTGTTGATGCAACTGGCTGAGGAGGCCGACGTGCCGGGCTGGCGTGAGCGCATGTTCAGCGGCGACAAGATCAACCATACTGAAAACCGCGCTGTGCTGCATGTGGCCTTGCGTAATCGTAGTAATGATCCGGTGAGGGTCGATGGCGAGGATGTGATGCCGAAAGTGAATGCTGTCATTGCGCGCATGGAGGGTTTTGCCGAGCAGGTGCGCAGCGGGCAATGGCGCGGCTATAGCGGCGAGCGCATCACCGATGTGGTGAATATTGGTATTGGCGGTTCGGACCTGGGGCCACAGATGGTTGTTCAGGCTTTGAAACCCTATCGCCATCCGCACCTCAAGCTGCATTTCATTTCCAATGTCGACGGTGCGCACGTAAAGGAGACCCTGGAGGCGTTGAATCCCGAGACCACGCTATTCATCGTGTCGTCCAAGACCTTTACCACGCAGGAAACCATGACCAATGCGCACTATGCACGGGACTGGTTTCTGGCGCAGTCGCAGGCGGAAACGCATGTGGCGAAGCATTTCGTGGCGGTTTCCACTAACCGCGAAGCGGTGACGGCCTTTGGCATTGACCCGGCCAACATATTTGAATTCTGGGATTGGGTGGGGGGGCGTTATTCACTGTGGTCGGCAATCGGATTGTCAATCGTGCTGTCTGTGGGGCCCGCACGTTTTGCTGAACTGTTGGAGGGTGCCCATGAAATGGATGCGCATTTCCGCCATGCGCCGTTGGCGCAGAACATGCCGGTGATCCTGGCGATGCTGGGAGTTTGGTATAACAATTTTTTCGGTGCCGAGTCACAGGCCATCCTGCCGTATGATCATTACTTGCGTAGCCTGCCGGCCTATCTTGAGCAGGCAGACATGGAAAGCAATGGCAAATCGGTGGATCGTGAAGGTCATGTGGTGGACTACGCGACAGGCGCTATTGTCTGGGGCGCGTCCGGCATCAATGGTCAGCATGCGTTTTATCAAATGCTGCACCAGGGCACCAAAATTATCCCCGCCGACTTTATTGTGTCGATTGAGCCGCCCACCGAACTGGAAGGACACCACGATATTCTGATCGCAAACTTTCTGGCACAAACCGAAGCCTTGATGCGCGGGCGCACCCGCGAGGAGACCCAACTTGAATCGGGCGCAGCTCAGGCGGGTCAATTTATTCAGCACAAGGTTTTTGACGGCAATCACCCCAGCAATGCAATCCTGCTGCAAAAGCTCTCGCCGCATGCGCTGGGGATGCTGGTCGCCCTGTATGAACACAAAATATTTGTGCAGGGTGTGATCTGGAATCTGAATTCATACGACCAGTGGGGGGTGGAACTGGGCAAGCAGCTGGCCAGCCGGATTTTGCCTGAACTGCATGCAGACGTGCCGGTGGGTAGCCACGATGCGTCGACCAATGCGCTGATCAATCATTACCGCCGCATGAGTCATCCGCGCGCTAGCGTGTAGTGCGCTGTATGGAGTTGATAGCGGGCGATATAGGCGGGACAAAAAGCTGGCTGGCCTGGGTGACTTCGACTGCGGAGGGGAAAGAGCAATTGCGCTTTGAAAAAGTATATGCCAGTGCCGACTTTGTGTCGGCCGATGCTTTGTTAAAGCAGTTCATCAAAGAGGCCCAGACTGGAGTCGAGCCTGATGCGTTGTGGCTGGCATTGCCTGGCGCCTTGAACGAACAGCGCACGAACCTGACCAACCTGGAGTGGACGCTTGACGCTGCCGAACTGCAGCAGGCGACAGGCATATCAACGGTACGCTTCATCAACGACTTTCAGGCTGCAGCAGCCGGCGTGGCGACGCTCACAACACACGATACGATTGTGCTAAATCCACACGCAGCCGAGTCGGGCGGCGTGCGTGCGATTACGGGTGCAGGAACCGGACTGGGGTTGGCATTCATGATGACCGATGCCACTGGACGTTATCAAAGCTACGCTACTGAGGGTGGGCATATCGACTTTGCGCCGGGCAATGCGCAGCAGATGCGTTTGTTGGAACATCTGGGTGCAACGTATGGTCATGTGTCGTGGGAACGAGCCGTGTCGGGTTCGGCGATGAATGATTTGTATCGTTTTTCCTGTATTGAGCAGGGTCAGGCATTACCCGATGTTGCGGTCGAGGGCGCAGCGTTGGTGGCATTGGCCGAAGCGGGAAACAAGATGGCAGAAGCAACGCTTGATCTGTTCATCGATTTGTACGGTGCGTGGGTGGGCAATGTGGCGTTGCTGTATCAACCGCGCGGCGGATTGTTTATTGCAGGAGGGGTGGCCGGGCATTTGCAGGCGCGCATGCAATCGCCGCGTTTTATGGCCGCCGCAACCGGCAAAGGCAGGATGCGCAGTGTGGTCGAACGCACGCCGATATTTTTGATTACCTGCAACCGTATGGGCGTACAGGGTGTCATTGCCAGTGCGCGTACAAACCAAACGTAGTTTTACCGTATTTCATTAATCCAACAACAATAGAAACCAGGAGTAGGCATGACGATTTCCAAGGATGAGCAGGCAAGACTTTATCGTTATTACACTGAACCGAAATCGGTGACTGAGTTGACACGCAAGACGCTGGCACTGGTGCTGGCAGGGGGCGAAGGATCACGCTTGAAGGATTTGACTTTATGGCGTGCCAAACCGGCGGTGCCGATTGGGGGGAAATATCGCATCATCGATTTCCCGCTATCCAATTGTGTCAACTCGGGCATCCGTAAAATCGGCGTGCTCACCCAATACAAGTCGCATTCGTTGATACGTCATCTGCAGCGTGCGTGGGGATTCATGCGCGCAGAGATTGGCGAGTTTGTGGAAATCCTGCCGGCACAGCAGCGCACCAACAAAAAAGAGTGGTATCAGGGCACGGCCGATGCGCTGTTCCAGAATATCGACATCATGCAGCGCCATCATCCCGAATATGTGCTGGTGCTGGGTGGCGATCATGTCTACACCATGGATTACTCGGACA
>JAAFGW010000213.1 GCA_010365175.1 Sulfuriferula multivorans
ATGCACCGGCACTTCCATTCCTGGCACTTCAATTTCGCAATGCAACATGCCGCGGCTCTCGAATGAGTGCGCTGAGATGTCTTCGTTTTCCCAGGACAAAATCTTGAAGCGCGACAGAATGGCATTGCCGTGATGGCCCATGTCGTAGACGCAGTTCTTGCCGTAGGCGAAGTCAGTGTAGACATGGCCCGCCAGGAACTCGTGCTGCGGATCGCTCGGCCAATGCTTGAAGCGGTTGACACGAAGACCGTGACTGCCCTGCACTTCCTGCAAAAACACAATGTCAGTTCCCAGGGTGCTGAGACGGTCGCGCAACTCGTGCACCGTCAGCCGCCGGTTGAATTGCGACAGGCCTTTATGAATGTTGTAGCTCGCAATATGAAGCGGAGGTGTCATCGGGTCATTATAGGGCACCTCTAAAAATCCAGAGTTCATCCCAACTGCTGCGTTGCGGGAAAAATTTCTTGCTGACATATCAAACATATGCGGCGCTGCGAAATTTTTCCCGCGCCTTGCATTTGGGCGAGCTCTAAATTTTTAGAGGTGCCCTATAGGCGCTCGGGCAGCAGCCGAATTGCTGCCGCATTACTCGGCGAGAAGCAGCGCTCGGCAGCGTCCGCCCAAGGCAACCACGCATAGCGCAGATGCTCGCGCGGTGCCAGCGTGACGGGCTGCGGCGCGGGCAGCTTCAGGCCAAAACCATGCTCGGTATTGTGCGTGATACCCGGGGCATAACGGTGGCGCCAGCGCGCATAGATTTCGTAGCAGGTTGAAATATCCCACGGCGTCAATTCAAACCGGGTCGCGTCCAGCCCGGTTTCCTCGCCCACTTCACGAATCGCGGTTTGTTCAAGCGTTTCGCCTGCATCCTGCGAACCCGTCACCGACTGCCAGAATCCCGGCGCGTCGGCGCGTTCCATCAGCAACACCTGGCCGTCTGCCGCATAAATCACGACCAAAACGGAGACGGGAAGTTTATGCGGGGTCACTCGACCCTAACAGTGAGCGTAGCGCCCGAAGCCTGCAATGCAAGCAGGCGGTCGATGTTGGGGTGTTTGCCTGCATGCTTGCGCGCATCGTCGCTGTGTTCGGCGAAGATTGCCAGGCCCTCAGCCGCAGCGGCGGGAGTGATGCCGTCGTGTTTATCTGCCAGATACGCGTAGACGCGAAACGAACCGGCCGTGCCGGGGCCATTTTCGATTACCGCCACTTCAGCACCCGTGGCATCGGCTAACCGTAACCGTGTGCCCCTCGCTTCGGGCAGGGTTTTCAGCGTGTCGGCGAAGCTCATGCTGACTTGTCAGCCGGATTGGCCGCCGGATTAGCAGCCGGATTAGAATTGCGTAGCTTGATGTGAAGTTCACGCAGCTGTTTGTCATCAACCACGTTCGGGGCATTGGTCATCAGGCAGGACGCACGCTGGGTCTTGGGGAAGGCGATAACGTCACGGATGGACTCGGAACCGGTCATCAGCGTGACCAATCGGTCGAGACCAAACGCCAGACCACCGTGTGGTGGGGCGCCGTACTGCAGCGCATCGAGCAGGAAGCCGAATTTCTCGCGGCGTTCTTCCTCACCAATGTTCAGCGCGGCGAACACCCTCTCCTGCACGGCCTGCTTGTGGATACGCACCGAACCGCCGCCGACTTCCCAACCGTTGATCACCATGTCATAGGCCTTGGACAGGCACTTGCCGGGATCGGTGGCAAGCCATTCTTCGTGGCCGTCTTTCGGCGCAGTAAAGGGGTGGTGCAGCGCGTCCCAGCGGTTTTCGTCCTCGTTGAATTCGAACATGGGGAAATCAACCACCCACAGCGGCGCCCAGGCACGGCCGTCGAGATGATTCTTCTCGTGGCCGATCTTCAGGCGCAGCGCGCCCAAGGCATCGTTCACCACCTTGGCCTTGTCGGCACCGAAGAAAACCAGGTCGCCATTCTGCGCACCGGTACGCTGCATCACGGCAGCGAGCGCGGCTTCGGACAGGTTCTTGACGATGGGGGACTGCAAGCCGGTTTCGTTCAACTGCGCCACGTCGTTGACCTTGATATAAGCCAGGCCCTTGGCGCCGTAAATCTTGACGAACCCGGTGTAGGTGTCGATCTCGCTGCGGCTGAGCGACGCCCCGCCGGGGATACGCAGTGCGGCAACGCGGCCTTTTGCATCGTTGGCCGGGCCGGAGAAGACTTTGAACGCGACGTCTTTCATCGCGTCGCCGACGTCAACGATTTCGAGCGTCACGCGCATGTCGGGCTTGTCGGAGCCGTAACGGTGCATTGCTTCTGCGTAGGTCATGCGCGGGAAGGAAGCGGGGAGATCCGTATCCTGCGCACGCTTCATCATGTCGCGGATCATGCCCTCGACCAGGCCCATGATTTCCTCTTCGTCAAGAAACGAGGTTTCCAGGTCGACCTGAGTGAATTCAGGCTGACGGTCAGCACGCAGATCTTCGTCGCGGAAACACTTGGTGAGCTGGAAATAGCGGTCGAAGCCCGCCACCATTAACAACTGCTTGAACAACTGCGGCGACTGTGGCAACGCGTAGAACATGCCATCGTGGACGCGCGAGGGCACCAGATAATCGCGCGCACCTTCTGGCGTGGAGCGTGTCAGCATCGGCGTTTCGATTTCCATGAAGCCATGGGCATCGAGGTAATCGCGCATGATTTTGGAGACGCGATAGCGCAGCCGCATGTTCTTTTGCATCGGCTCGCGGCGCAGGTCGAGATAGCGGTATTGCAGACGAATGTTTTCGTTGATGTTGTCGTCGTCGATCTGGAACGGCGGTGTCAGCGAGGGGTTCAACACTTCCAGATTTTTGGTCAACATTTCGACCATGCCCGTGGCCATGTTGGGGTTTTCGGTGCCAGCGGGACGCGCGCGCACCAATCCCTCGATCTTCAGCACGAACTCGGAACGCACCTCTTCGGCCAATTTAAAGGCTTCCGGTGTATCGGGGTCGATCACCACCTGCATCATGCCTTCGCGGTCACGCAGGTCGATGAAGATCACACCCCCGTGGTCGCGCCGACGGTGCGCCCAACCACATAGCGTCACAGTGTTGCCGATGTCGGCAGCGCTCACGGCGCCGCAATAATGAGTACGCATGCTCTATTTCCTAATTCAATGCTTGGTTTGTTAAGGGCAGCTTAAGTTCATGGGCGCGAATCGCCTGATGCAACGCCCATCGAGACGATGTATTTCAACGCACGGTCAACCGACACATCCAGCTCGATGACCTCGCTCTTTTTAACGAAAAAATAAAATCCGTTGACCGGGCTCGGCGTGGTGGGAATAAACACCGCCACATGCTCGTCGGGCAGCAAGCCCGCCACCTCGCACGGAATATTGGTCTGAAAAGCCAGCGACCAGGCCTCGGGATGCGGGTAGCGCACCAGCAGCACCTTGCGAAATGCGTGACCGCTGCCTGAGAGCAGGGTGTCGGAGACTTGCTTGACGCTGCCGTAGATGGTTTTCACCACCGGAATCCGGGTGAGCTGGCGCTCCCAGAAATCGATGATTTTCTGGCCAAAAAAGTTGGCGCCGAACAACCCGGTCAAGACAATGACCAGTAGCGTCAGGATGACCCCCAGACCCGGAATTCGCATCCCCAGCCAGGCCTCGGTCTGCCATGCGGCGGGCAGCACGGTCAAACTCTGGTCCATGGTGCTGATCAGCAGGTCGAGTACCCATAGGGTGATCCCCAACGGCACCCAGATCAGCAGACCGGTAATGAAATAGCGTTTCATGGACAGAAAATGACTACGACTCAAAACAAGAAGCGGGCGGTGTAAGCCGCCCGCTTTGCGGTGAAACCCGCGCTTTAGCTACTTGCCGGGCAAGCCGCGGTGCCGCAGGCGGGAGACGGGGCATCGGGCTTGGCTTCGGGTTTGGCTTCAGCCTTGTTGCTGGTGCCGCCCTTGAAATCGGTGGCGTACCAACCGGTTCCCTTCAGCGCAAAACCCGGCGCCGTCACCTGTTTGGTGTACTGGGCCTCGCCACAAGACGGGCACACAGTCAGCGGTGCATCCGAACCTTTCAGCATTTCGTCCTGCGCAAAACCACAAGACGTGCATTTGTAAGCATAGATCGGCATATAAATTCTCCGACAATCAATAAGTTGCGGGATTATACCCAATAGTACCGGGCACAAGTACCCAATAGTACCGAGCACAAGTACTCAATAGAACTGTGCACGAGAACCCAATAGCGCCGGTACTCACCATACAGCCCGGCATACGCACCCACCCTACCTGACAACCGGCTTAACCGCTTTACCAATTTAAGCCCAGGCTGCCATAGACACGGCGGCTAAAGAGATTGGTATTGCGAAACTCTTCGTAATCATTGCCCAGATTCTGCCCCACCACGGCGGCCTCCACTTCGGTTCCCTGCCATTTCCAGCGGCGCGCCAGACGGACATCGACCCGGGTAAACGCCTTTGTGACGTCACCCGGGGAAAGCCATTTTTGAGGGTCGCTGTATTGCGCAAACACACTGCCGTTCCAGCCGTGGCCGAATTGGTAACGGGCAAGCGCACCCCAGCTATCGCGTGGCGCGGATGCGGGAACATCTTCGTTGTAATTGGCAACCGACGTGGCTGCACGCAAGAAAACGCGCGCATAGTGGGCACTTACATCAAGCGAACGGGTTGGCCGCCAGCGCAGTTGCACTTCGCCGCCGTGCGCGTCGACCGATCCAATATTGTCGTAAAAGAATACTTTTGGCTGGAATGAGCTGGCGTCGCTGGGTGGATTCGGCACCACTTTCACTTCCCCAATGAAGTTGTCGATGTGATCCCGATAAAGCCGCACATCCATCTCAAGCTTCAAAGCGCTCCAGCGTCCGACATAACCGAGCTCACGCGACAGGATGCGCTCAGGTTCAAGGCCGCCATGACGCATGATCGTGGTATCAATCACCATCCCGGCATCATTCAACAAAACCTGATTGCCCATCTCCTCAAAAAAAGTGGGCGAGCGGTAGGCGCGTGACACCCCCAGCCGGAGGACGTGATCCGGCACCACAGTGAAGTTGACCGCGACGCGCGGCGAACTATCTGCGCCCGTAAAGTAATGGCGCTCTAGCATGGCGCCGCCCTGCACCAGTACCCGCTCGTGGGGGCGCCATTCAAGGTTGCCGAACGCACGCGCGATTTCGCCGCGCAGGGTTTTGCTGGAATTGTAGGACTGCGGGCTCTTGACCGTTTCCTGCCACACCTCGCCGCCCCACACTGCGCGCAACTCGGGGGTCCACTGCTCATTCACCTGCAGGTCTATGCTGCTTCGGGACTGCAACAGGTATTGATTGACGACGACATTGTCAGAAAAACTCCCAAACACAAGGGGAGCGACTCGGGTATCCGCATCAAACGCATTTTGCGTATGGTAAGCCTGCACCCGCCATTCCCGACGTGCGGATTCC
>JAAFGW010000214.1 GCA_010365175.1 Sulfuriferula multivorans
GCACCCGAGACATCGATGCGCGAGCCTGCCTCGGTCACGACATAAGCCCCCACCCCACCCAGGGTCACGCTGCCGCCATTGAGCACTTCACCCTGGGTCAGGCCACGCGCGTCCTTGTAGGTACGTGCGGCGCCCGCCACATCCAGCACCGCATTCGACCCCAGCCAAACCGCTGCGGAAGCATCAAACTGGCTATCGCCCGCGTTGGCAGTAATGCTGCCGCCCCTCGCCTGCACCTTGCCCAGCAACTCAACGCGCGTCTTGGCACTGAAGCCGATTTTCGCCTTGTCATCGGCCAGGATGCTGGCGTTCTCGCCCAAACGGATGGTTGCGCCGGTGGCCGCAGTAAAGTTCACATTCGCTGCCTGGCGAACCCGGTCATCCTGCTTGACCAGGCGCGAAAACGCAGCCATATCGCTGCCAGTCGGCTGTAGCACAAAACCAGCGAGCAACTCACGGCTGATCACGCTCGGGCGCAGCGTGGTGCCATCGGCGATATCGATGCCATTGGATCCAGTCAAACTGAAATTGGCAAAACCGCCGCGCTCGAAAAATTCCGCATCGAGGCTGAGTGCATCGCCCTGCGGCGCGCCGCCAATAGCGATCTTCTGCGACTTGAGGGTATAGGTTCCGCCCTTGCCGGGCGCATAGCCGCGCACCTCGCCGCCCAGGTGCACTGCACCGCTGGCATCCAGCGTCACGTTACCGCCGTTACCGTTTTTGATCTTGCCGTCTGGTTTGATGCGCGCACGGCCATCGACATCGACCAGGGAGTGTTGCCCCAGCACCACATTGCCTTGCGTCGTCGACAACGTGATCGAGCCGCCGTCGATGTGAACGGCATTCCTGGTTTGACCGGGTGCAGCAGGCAGGTCGTTCACCCAATTTCCCTTGGCCGACAGGCTCACCCCGTCATCCACCGTGACATCCAGCGACTGCGGATTGCCATGGAAGACATTACGGTTGGCATTGAGCGCAATCGTGCCCGCATCGGCCTGAATGTCGGCCTTGACAGCCACCCCTTCGGCGGTGATCGCCACGCGTCCACCCGCTGGCGCACGCAAGGCATCGCGCACCTCAGCCGCGTAGTTGCTGAAGACGTCCAGCTGCGCCACTTTGTCCTTACCCATCAACTCGGAATTCAGCACCAACGTGTCTTTCAGGTCCTGCGACAAGGCATCGCCAAACTTGAAATCGACCGGTAGCGTCACGCCAGTGCGCTCGAACACCACGCGCTGGTTCTGCTTGTAGTCCTTGCCGGATGTGCCCTCGACCAGGCGGCCGATGGCAAGGCTCGCCCCCGCGGGCGTGGTTCCCGCCTCGCGCTGCAATTCACCCACGGTGGTGCGCCCCTGGATGTTGGCCTGCATGACGACCGCCTTCATGCCAATCACGCTCAGCGATCCCGCATCCTTGCCCTCGACGTATCCGGGATCGTAGCGGTAGCTCTGTCCCAGATCGATCACTTCCTTCACATTCCAGCGTCCGTAATCCTTCACAAAGCGCGTGGCAATGCCGTCGTAGCGCGTTTCGGCATCGGCATCCGCAATGTCGACCAGTTTGCCGCCGGTTGTTAACAGCGTGGATTTCACGTTGGCGGCGGTGTAGCGCACGCTACCCCCAGACAAATCGAATTGCGTGCCGCTTTCCAGAATGGTCTCGCCCTCGGAAACCAGGCGAACATGGCCGCCGGCAGTCGAACGCTCAGCCACGCCGCGCTCCAGTTTGGCCTGGTAGCTTTCCAGGCTGTCGCGGGCGATGAGCGTGGACTTGCCCGCATCGGAATTGACCAATGCCCGGTTGATATCGACGTAAACCTTTTCACCGCGCAGAGTACCTTGCTGGTTGACGGGTGAATCCTTCAGTTCGTCACCGCGCAACTCCACCTCGACCGAATTTCGCGCAGCCGAGACGGAAACGTTTTCCAGGCCCGCCACGCTGATGCGTGCGCCGCCGGCAATATGAATGCGCGCCGTGTCAGAGGCGACCCGACCGGCCCGTAGAACAAACGGATCATCGGGATGATCGACCGCCAGGAATTCAACCTCGGCCGCAGGCGCCTCGATCACCGCACCGCTGGCCATACGAATACCCCGACCCAGCACCTTGACCTGCGACATTTTCGGCAATCCCTTACCGGTTGTGCCGTCCAGCCCGGTGGTAGCATCGGTCACATCAGGCAATACTTCCGTCAAGCTGTTTTCACCCAGCATCACGCGACCCGCGCGCGACGAACCGACCTGAGTGGTGCTGATCAGACCCTGGGTCACGGATTGCGTATCTTTCGCCATCAGATACACCGAGCCGTTGGCGATCACCGATGTTGTCGCCCGCGCGATCCCCCGCTGGTTCACCGCAAAACCCACCATGGTGACGTTGCCGCGCGGCGTGGTCAGCTCACCCAGGTTGGTCACATGCCCCAGTTTGTCTTCCGCCGCGTTGGTCAGACTCACCGTCTGCCCATCGAGCACGCCATCCTTCACGTCTGAATTGGCGGTATTGAAATCGGCCAACCCGGCCGGGCTATCCACTTCCACCAACAGGCCACGCACGTTGTCATCCTCGCCCGCCGCCGAACGCAGGTACACCTTAGTACCCGCCGCCACGATCACCTGGCCATCGGGCGCGGTCACCCTGCCCTTGTTCACCACCGTTGGCGCGATCAACATCACCCGTCCCTGGCTGCCCGCTGTAATCTGTGCGCCTTCGAGCACCTTGATGAAGCCGTGTCCCACGCCACCCTCGAAGTCTTTTTCGAACTGCGGATTGAGCGTGTCACCCAGAAATGAATTCAGAAAATAGATGTCCTTGATATCCAGCGTGCTCGCCGTAAAACTGTTCAGGTTCACCTGCGACCCGCCCATAAAAGCGAAGCCGTTGGTACTGACCATTGTCAGGTTGGCATGCTGACCTGCTGCCTGCGAAATGCTGCCCGCGATGACGCTGGGATTCTGGTCATGAATACGGGCGAGAACAGCAAAGTTGGCACCTTGCACCAGGTTCTGGGTGGCCAGGCTGCCCACCTGACGGAACTGCACGTCATGCCCGGCGCTGACATTGAAGCTCTGGAAATTGACGATGGCCTTATTACCCACCTGATTGACATAGGCCTGCGTGCCACTCGCCTGATAATTCGCCGTGGAGCCCTGTCCGGTAAAGTTCACACTCGCCACCGGCAACTCGGCCTGCGCCACGCCTGTCGCGACTACCCCTGCCAGCAACACTCCGGCCAGCGCCGACCCGCTCACGGCCTTGGCCTGGCCGGATTTACCGCTACGGCGCGCAGTTTCCGCCACCGGCACCATCATGCCTGAAGTCGTGTTGAAAATCAGCCGATAGCAGTTGCGATTCATGGTGTTCTCCTGATGACGAGCGGCATGTTCAAGAGCCTGCCCAACGTTTGTCTTGTTCGCTTACGTTAATGTTCGAGTGTGAAGCTCGCGTTACGCACAGCTGTGCCGTTCGGCTGGCGTCACCACTCACCACTCATACCCCAACCGGAAATGCGCACGGCTGTCGCCCGACTCGGTGTTGCCCATGCTTTGCAGCGCCACGGCCCAGTCCAACCCGGCGGACATGCCGTGTCCGCCGCTGAAGCGCACCCCCAGTCCGGTGCCCGCCAGGGTGAAGCGGTCGTCCTGACCGGGCAGCGGTTGACGCACGTGCACGCTGCCGCCATCGATAAAAACCAGCAGATGCACGTCGTCGAGCACACCGGACAGATGCTTGGCAAAGTTCGGGGTGCGCGCTTCCAGGCTCAGGCTCACGCCGTTTTCGCCAAGCGCGGCGGATTCCAGATAGCCGCGCACGGTATCGACGCCGCCGATGGCGAACTGCTCGTTGGAAATCAGCGGTTGCGCGGTGATCTGCCAGCCGCCGCGCGCGGTCACGCCCCAGCCAGTGGGCCAGCTTTCTTCGTGCGAAAAGCTGCCACGCAGGTAAGCGTAATTGGCGCGCCCCTTGAAGCGCTTATCGGCGAATTCCTGCTCGTCGGCAACCAGTCCGCGTAAATGGAAATTGAACGCCGCGCCGAATTTGGTAGTGCGGCGCTGCCCCAACTCACTCTGGCCCAGCCAGGTGCCGTCCCAACCAAGGATGAAGGGCATATAGGTGATCGGCGTATTGAAGCCGCCGCTGCCGATCAGGTTCACCGACTGGTCGAAATCCTTGTAGTCCACCCCCAGCGTCGCGGTATGGAAAAACCCCTCGCTGCGGGAGCGCAGGGGCATGATGTAGCGCGCACCCAGAATCACACCGTTGCCGACCACGTTAAGCGTGCCCACCGCCGCCACGTCGGACTCGGATTTCACGCCATACAGCGCGAGATAATCCCCCGACGCCAGCGGCCAGGTGTAGTTGGCCGCGAACACCCTGCTTTCGTCGATGTTCTCCGGCGCGGTCTGCACCGTAATGCCCAGGCCATGCTGCTTCTGCCACAGGTTGTCCCAGCGCAGGCTGGCGGTCAAACGGGTGCGCGTGGTGTCTTGGCTATAGCGGTCGTTGAGTTCGACGTTGCCGTGCAGCGGCAACTGGTCCTGCACTTTCAAATCGATTTCCACCGTGCCCGGCGTCTTGCCGGGGCGCAGCACCGGCGTGACCTTGCGATCGGACGAGCGATTCAACGCTGCCAGCTCTTTTTGCATCTGGTTGAAATTAGGCACCTTGCCCTCGGCCAGCTCCGGCGCGGCCGCCCGGATCTCACCCAGGCTGAAATAACGCGACTCGACCACCCGCAACCGGGCCACCGGCGCCTCGATCACTGCGAGTTTCACCACCCCGCCATCCACTTTCTGTTGCGGAATGCTCACCAGCACAGTGAGATAGCCCGCGCCGTGGTAGGCCTTTTCCAGTGACTCGCGCGCATTTTCCACGTCGGCGAGGGATTTTTTTTCGCCTAAATAGGCATATACCGCCTGCTCGACCACGATGGCCGGCAACAGCGTCGTGCCCTCCACCCGGTATTCGAATACGTCAAACGTGGCTTCCTGCGCTGGCGCTGCAGGCGCCGGATGGGCTGGCGCTGCAACAGGCGCAGGGCTTTCCGGCGCCATCTCGGCTGCCGCGCCCGGCGACGCCACACCCCACCAACCAAACAACAAGCACACAAGCGGACGAGACAAATCCATCATAACAATCCTGGCCATCCAGAAACACACCACGCTGCACCGGCTGCTTCACCGCCAGGGAAACGCTGGCCTTAAACGCCAGCGTTTCCCTGGCGATAAAAACCGCCTTGCATAAAACGAAAAGCCCCCCGCTGGCGCGGGGGGTGGGAATGCGCGCCGGTCGACCTGCCCCGGCGCGAGGTCAAACCCGTTGATTTAGAACGTCTGCACGCCCATCGAACAGCTGTTGCCACCGC
>JAAFGW010000215.1 GCA_010365175.1 Sulfuriferula multivorans
AACATGAACATTTGACTCGCTGGGCTTGGGCGCGCTGCGTCGTTGCGAATCGCTTGTGTGGCTCGCCACACGGCGCACTCCGCGCCTAGCATCGCATCCCAATCCAGCGGCCAAATGTCCAAGTTATTTCGTTACAGACTCTTAAAGGAGTAACACCGTGCCGAGTTTTGACATCGTATCCGAGGTCGACAAGCAGGAAGTACGCAATGCGGTCGATCAGGTCAACAAGGAAGCCTCCACGCGTTTCGACTTCAAGGGCTCAGATGCACGCGTCGAGCAGGCTGAATATGTGTTGACGGTTCATGCTGACACCGAGTTTCAGCTTGACCAGGTGCAGGACATCCTGGCGCAGAAACTTGCCAAGCGCAGCGTCGATGTGAAATGCCTGGATGTCGGTGATGTCGAGAAGGTCTCGGGCAACAAGGTCAAACGGTGCGTAACGGTGAAAACCGGCGTGGAAATCGAACTTGCCAAAAAAATAGTCAAATGCATCAAAGACAGCAAGATCAAGGTGCAAGCCAGCATTCAAGGCGATACCGTGCGGGTTACGGGTGCAAAACGCGATCTGCTGCAAGACACCATCGCGCTGGTGCGCAAGAGCATTACCGATTTCCCACTTCAATATCAAAATTTCCGCGACTGACTGAGGAGAATATGCCCAAGGTTCTGGTTCCCCTGGCGGATGGATGCGAAGAAATCGAAGCCGTTACTATCATCGATCTGCTGCGCCGCGCGGGGATCAACGTGGTAGTGGCAGGGCTTAAGCCAGGCATCGTCACGGCCAGCCGGGGTGTGCAATTGAAGCCCGATGTCACTCTGGATGTGGCGCTACAACAAGAGTACGACATGGTGGTGCTGCCGGGTGGAATGCCAGGTGCGGCGAACCTGAAAGACGATGCCCGCATGATTGCTCTGCTGAAAAAAATGGCGGCTGCCGGGAAATACACCGCCGCCATTTGTGCGGCGCCGATGGTGCTTGCTGAAGCCGGTCTGCTCGACGGCAAGCAGGCGACCAGCTACCCCGGCTTCCTTGATGCGATACAGGGCGTGACGCTGAGCGCTGCGGCAGTGGTGCAGGATGGAAACGTGTTGACCTCACGCGGTCCGGGCACGGCGATGGACTTTGCGTTGGTGCTGATAGAGGTGTTGAGCGGAGCCGAAACGCGTCAGCAGGTTGAATCTGCATTACTCAGGCCCTGAGTAATAAGTGCCCATCGTGATATGGGCACGCTTTGGTTATCATTACATTACACAACACGCTAATCCCGGAGAACCCTATGCAGATTCGAGAAATCCTTACCCTCAAGAGTGCCGATATTCATAGCATTGCGCCAACCGATACGGTATCCAGTGCGGTCGAAAAGCTGGTGGGATTAGGCGTCGGTTCGCTGGTGGTGTTGAAAGACGGCGAGATGGTTGGCTTGTTGACCGAGCGCGATGTAGTACAAGGGATGCTCAAGCAAGGCTGTGACCTTAAAGATGCCGAAGTCAGCACCATCATGGTGGCCGAGCCCGTGGTCGCCAGTGCCGATGATTCGGTCGACTACGCGCGTGACGTGATGACCAAGTCGCATATTGGCCATCTGCCGATTCTGGATGGTGACAAGCTGTACGGCATTATTTCCTTCCACGATGTGGCGCGGGCCAGCCTCAAGGAAGCGAAATTCGAAAACAGCCTGTTGAAACGCTATATCAAGCACTGGCCTGAATAAGTTCGCCCGTCTCCGAGTTGGTGGCCTGCTTCCGAAATATCGAGACATAAAACGGCGTATTTTACCCGACAGCCTGACGGCTTGGGCACACGTTCCGCATGGCAGTCCGCCCAAACTGGAATAAACCACCGGCGGACGGGTTGCTCGTCGTTGCCATAGAGCAGGCTATGTCGCCTCCTCGCGCCTTGCCCTGCGAAAAAATCCATCCGTTTTATTTGTCCCGCTATTTCGGAAGCAGACCACTAGCGAATCGCTTCGATGTTGATTTTCTTTTCAAATATCTGCGGGATAATCAACGCATAACCTTGTTGTTGCCAGTGCGTCAGTTCGGTGATGGCGTTGGGCACAACCTCGATGAAGTCCTGAAAGTCCTTCACTGCATAGCCATAATCTTCGGCAGCCTGACCGCATACCTTGAACGTCACGCCCAGATCAGCGTAATAGCGCATGCGATCGACGACTTCCTGGTACCTGGTTTCGTTTTTCTTCGCCACGGTCACGATTTCAGTGCCGTGTATCACGATGACGATTTTCTGATCTTCCGGGGAGTAATTGTAGGGCGCTGCCAGCAGGGGGTTCATGAGCGAACGCACCCAATATAATGCGCTGCCGATTTTTTGCGGGTCGTCAAAGTAGAACTCAAACATGACTTTGGCGGGAGCATAAGCGGTGGCCACCCATTTCCCGGCTGCCTGTGCCGGAGCAAGTACACCGAGCCATAACACCATCAACAGGATAGGCTGCATGTTGTTCTCCTTGAATGCCGGTTTGTCCTCTGTTTATAGGCGTTGTGCCGCGTTCTGCTGCAGGCGTCGCAAGATCTGAAACAGCTTGAGCCGGGAGGCGTCGACCTCACCCGCAGCTACCGCTTCATGGAGGCGGCAGCCTGGCTCGGTTTCGTGTTTGCAGTCGCGAAAGCGGCAGTGCCCCAGATAAGGGCGGAAGTCGATAAACGCATTTGCCAGCGCGTGGACATCCATGTGTTGCAGTGCAAACTCCTGCAACCCTGGCGAATCAATCACAGCGGATTCAGCATCCAGCCGGTGCAGGCGGGTGTGGGTCGTGGTATGGCGGCCACTGTCGAGGGCTTCGGAGTACTCGGCCGTTCTTACCCCGGCCAGGGGGAACATGGCATTGATCAGTGTCGACTTGCCCATTCCGGATTGCCCAATAAGTAGCGTGGTGTGGCCGTGTAAAGCCGGGCGTAGTGGCGCTACGTCGTTTAGCGCAGACAGAGTAAGCAAAGGATAGCCAATGCGCGTGAGCAGACCCAGACGGTCGAGCGCGGATGGGGTTTCAGGCAAGTCAGTTTTATTGAGAATGACCAGACTGAGGATGTCCTGGTCTTCGGCGGCCAAAATGCAGCGTTGCACCAGTTCCATCGAAAAGCTCGGTCGTGCCGCTACAACCACCGCCAGCTGGGTTACGTTGGCGGCGATTGCTTTGGACTTAAAAGCATCGGAACGGTAGAGCAGGCTGGTGCGAGGCAATACCGCCTCGATTACGCCGGCATCGCCGTCCCGCCGAATTTCAACCATGTCACCGCACACCACACGCAGGTGGCGCCCTTTGACTTGGCAGGGCAATTCTCCAGAGACAGTTTCAACGATAAAGCGGCGGCTAAATGCCGCGATTACCCGACCGGTCAGGGCGGTCATGACTTAGCAGCCTGTCGGACTTGAAGGAAATCGGCTGCAAATCCGCCTGAGCGGTTCATACTTCGCCACTTTCTTGGTCAATAGAACGACTATTGACCTTCAAAAGCGGCAAAACCTGCCCTCGCCCAGCCGAATTTTCGCTACGATTCTTCAAGGCCGACAGGCTGCTAGCGTTCAAGCAGGTTGTCGGCCTTGGCCGCACAGATGAAATCGTTTTCAGACAATCCACCGATGGTATGCGTCCAGTATTCCACCTGACAGGTGTTGTAGCCTACTGTAAGGCTGGGGTGGTGGTCTTCACGGTGCGACACCCACATCACTGCGTTGGTGAATGCCTGAGTCTGGTAGTGGTCTTTAAATTTGTATTCCTTGATGATTTTCTCGCCATCGCGCTGCCAGCCGACCAAGCCTTTCAGCAATGGATCCACCTGCGCATCCGTCAGTGGCTTATCACCGCCATCGCCATGCGAGCATTTCTTCTGGACAAGTTCTTCAGATACGCTGGACATGACGCGGCCTTACTTGAATTTGTAATACTGTTGATTGAGGAAGGCTGCCACGTGCGCTTCGTCTTCGGGGAACCAGCCGGCGCCCGTATTGGCATTGCAACCGGAAATCCGCGCGGCGAGTTGCTGCGCCGTTTTGGTTTTATGGTCAGCGCGCGTGTACATCTTGCTGCCGTCCCCCCCGAACATGCCCACGTGGCAGCTGG
Organism: Sulfuriferula multivorans; assembly: GCA_010365175.1. GTDB lineage: Bacteria > Pseudomonadota > Gammaproteobacteria > Burkholderiales > Thiobacillaceae > Thiobacillus. The sequence goes on from JAAFGW010000215.1 coordinate 4,083, forward strand.
TACAGGATTTGTCGTGCAAGGCTTTACCCTTGGCGGGGTCGCCTTTTTCAAACGGGGCGGCATGGGCGCTGCTGGCTAGCAAGGCACTAAAAACGAGGGCGAACACGGTTTTCATTCATGGCTCCTTAAATCTGGATTGACTGTACATTATCGTCACAGGAAGGGAATTGCGCCAGTGTTACCCGCCGCCTGTGCGAAAATGGCAGGCTGTTTTCTTGAAGGAATGCTGATATGGCTTTGAATCCCACACATCTGCTTTGGCTGGACATGGAAATGACCGGCTTGTCGCCCGAAACGGATCGCATTATCGAAGTGGCCATCGTCGTGACCGATGCTGATCTCAATACCGTGGCAGAAGGCCCGGTGCTGGTGGTACATCAGCCGGACGAAGTGATGAATGCCATGGATAACTGGAACAAGGGCACCCACGGCAAATCGGGGCTGATCGAGCGCGTCAAGGCCTCGCAGTTGAACGAAGCTGAAGCTGAGGCGCAAATGCTGGAATTTGTAAAACAGCATGTTGCGGCCAGAGTGTCGCCCATGTGTGGCAATTCAATTTGCCAGGATCGGCGTTTCATGGCGCGTTCCATGCCGCAATTGGAAGCATTCTTCCACTACCGCAACCTGGATGTCAGCACGCTGAAGGAACTGGCCAAGCGCTGGCGCCCGGGTTTGGCCGAAACTTTCAAGAAATCCAACAAGCACGAAGCGCTGGCCGATATATATGAATCCATCGACGAACTCAAGTTCTACCGCGAGCATTTCATCCGCAACGAATAAGCGAAACGAATAAAAAAAGCGGCCAAAAGGCCGCTTGAGCGTAATAGCTTCAATGCTTCATATATGAGTCAGAGCTTGTCGAGCACCCGTGCACGCAACTGCTTGTACTCGTCTTCACTGATCAATCCCTTTTTCCGCAGGGCTTCGATACGCTCCAGCCGTTCGGTGGCCGATTCCTGGATTGGCGAGGCAGCGCTAGCCCCCGACGTGCCGCCCGCAGCCGGGGCAGAAGCAGCAGGCGGCTGAAAGTTCGGGTCGCATTTCAGCTTGGCGTGAACATCTTTCGACAAGATATAGTCGTTCACCTCGGTCGACCAGGTTTCACAGCCGGCCTTCTTGATGCTGAGCTTGCCCACATACCGGTATGAAAACCCAACAAAACCCGAGCGGAAGTGGCTGCCGGGCACGATCTGCAGCGGCGTGGCGCCGAGCTCGGCGCCATCCGCA
>JAAFGW010000216.1 GCA_010365175.1 Sulfuriferula multivorans
CGCCCCTGCGGCCCCGCCAGCTTCGCCGCCTCGCGCAGGCGCGGCGCCAGGTAGCCCAGGCGCGCGATTTCCACCTGCGCGCGCGCAGCGGGCGAACGCGCATTGCGGTGGAAAATCTCCAGAATGACCATGGTGCGATCCATCACCTGGCAGCCCACCTCGTTTTCGAGATGGCGCGCCTGCGACGGAGAGATTTCGTGGTCGACAAAGATGACGTCGATTGGCACGTCCGACACCCGGCCGGCCTCGTCGTCCATCCCCTCGACCACCGTGGAAAGGCGATAAGAAGGGCTCAACGAACCGGCATCGGGCTCAGGCTCGGCTTCCGCGCCCGCTTCGCCGCCAACAAAACGGCGAATCTCCTGCCGCTTGCCCACACCCAGATACGCCGTCGAATCGAAGCCGGACCGTTTTTGCGTGAACGTACGAACAACCGTGAACCCCAGCGTCTTCGCCAACTCGTGCAGTTCAGTCAGTGACGACTCAAACTCCATATCACTCACCCCCGGCAACTGAACCGATGCCACGATGGCGTATTGGGGCTGTTCTTTGACTTCTTTTTGCATGCGGGGGCTTCTGTCGAATGGGCGGATCCGGACATTATCCGCCAATGTGATCAACGCCGGTATTGAGTGATGCAAAGCCATCAGGCCCAGGCCTGCGGCAAGCCATGAGAAATGAAAGCGACACATTGAGTCAGTCACATTTTGTTTTGAACTCACAGCATCCAACCGACTATCAGCACATTAAACTGTGCCCTCAAGCCACGCCTGATTGAATATAACGATGGGACGCCGAGACCACTACCACGTCTATGTGATCGAACTATCGAAAGACGTTTTATACGAAGGCCGCTTCAAGAAAGCCAATCCCGGCTACGTCACGGGCAAGCCCTGCATTTATGTTGGAATGACCGGACTGGATCCCGATGTACGCTTCGACAAACACAAGGCCGGCATCCAGTCCAACCGCTTCGTCAAGGAATTTGGTCTGCGCTTGTTGCCTGATCTGTACGAACTGTATAACCCGATGTCGTATGACCACGCGCGCGACCTTGAGGTGGAGCTGGCGATTGACTTTCGTGAAGCCGGATACGGGGTTTGGCAGGCGTGAGCTGGATGCCGCCGTTTAAAAAACTCTGCAGACAAATGGGGTTAGATGGCAATCTAACCCCTCGTGATTGCAGCGCTTTGCGCGCAGGCAAACGATAGCTGAATCAAATAGCACTGGCAGCAGATAAACCCTGCTGTCGAACGTTGGTGTAAGGCACAACAGGCGGTGTGACTTCTTGATGAAACCTGAGGAAGTACCAGAAAGGGACCAGGCTCAAGATGGCGACGGGTGCCGCATAGATGAGCCCTGCAAGCATCAGAACGACAGCACATGCGAGCACCGCAATGCGGATTGGCGTGGGGAGCGACAAGGGAGAAAACAGAAGATTCGATGTGGCCAGGAAAAAGCCGCCTGCGACAAGCATGTAGATAACGGCAGGTTGCGCGAGGTTACCTTTGGTGAGTACCAGGTTATAGCCATCCTTGCCCCAGCTGGTGGCAACAACGGACAGGATGGCGCCAAGGAAACAGGTGGCGACCAGGTACAGAATCGCCGCGGTTACCCGTGCCTTGTTTCGGGTGTGTTTCTCGTGGACGCGGGAAGCGACGCGCCGGTCGGGGCGAGCCTGCGTAACCCGTTCGGCCTGGACCCCGTACAGCCCTGTTCGCTGACTATCTCGTACTTCGATTTGTTGCAGTGCATTCATCATTGAGTGGGCTGTTCGTCCATGTTTTAGCTTAAACAACTAGGGCAGACACGATGCGTTTCATTTGCCCCGTCCTGCTTAACCCAAGCCTGCATTGAAGTAGAAGTTCAAGATTTAACTTCTCAATTCAATTCAGGTTTCGACTTAGTGCTTGTCGTCCTTTACTGCGTCCTGAATTTTTTCACCGACCTGTTCAATCTTCTCGCCAACCTTTGCTGCGGCTTCGTCGATATCCCTGCCAGCGTGCTCAGCCGAGCCTTCCTCAAGACGGATCTCCACCTTGTTTTCGTAAGCAGTTTGATCCGCCGGCTCTTCCTTCTTTTGGCAACCGGTCAGCACGACAAGTACCGCACTCATGAGCAGGACTGTGGTGGCAGTTTTTCCAAGTTTCATTTTTATCGTTCCTCTATATGGGGTGCCGAAGCCGGCATTTGATTAAGCTCGGTTCGGTTCGGATTGAAGAATAGGGTGAACGGTCTGCTCCGTCTGTTTGTTAGCGTACATAAGCGGCATCGAACGCTGCTAAAGGCCATGGGTCTGTTCAGCAACATGTATTGCGAGCAGCACGCAGGGTATTGACCAGGGAGTTTGAGCGGAAGTGGCTGCTGTTTTTACAGCGCAACCCGATGTTCGGGTTAAGTAAGGATTCCAGGACAAAATCCATCTCCGCCGAATAGTTCGGCAAGGATGAATTCACAAATATGCACCAAGGGATGCGGAGTCGTAAAAACCGGATTCAATGCTAGACCTGCAATCCACTCCTTTGGTGCTTCGCGTACAGGCGCGCCAAACTGGATCCAAACCGTGCTTGCAGTAGTGAAGCGCGGGGGTTGGGGTCTGGTGAAGCGGGGGGTGTGATTGCTTGATGAAACCTGAGGAAGAACCAGAATGGGGCCATGCTCACGATGACCGCAGGCGCGGCATAAATGATCCCTGCGAGCATCAGTAGCAGCGCGCAGACGAGCAAGGAAATTCGGAGCAATCGGGGAATCGGCAAAGGTGAAAACAGGAGGCTAGAGGCGGCGAAAAAGAACCCTCCTGCGGTAAGCAGGTAGAGCACGGCTGGGCGTGCCAGGTTGCCTTCAGCCAGCATTTGGCTCAATCCATCCTTACCCCAGGTGGCCGCCAGTACGAACGTGATGGCACCCAAGAAACACGCCGAGACCAGATACAGAATGGCCGCAGTCAAGCGCGCCTTGTTGCGAGGCTGTTTGAGGTGTTGGCTGGAAGCGGCTTGTTGGGGAGGCTGCGCCTGCGGATCCGGTTTGGGCCTACCCCCAAGTAACCAGGCTTGTTGAATGTCATTCGCCCCGAGAGGGTGTCTGTCGTTCATCGCTGACCGAGTCGTTCGCCAAAACCTTATCTTATGCAAAAATCCCGGAAACGGTTGATTCAAAAGAATATTTTACAATAATGGCAGTCATGCTCACGGGTGATTGGCCCATTAAAACAGGGGCTTGAACACGGTGTTTCGAGCAGGTGGGCACGAGTCGGCGCGGTCGCGAACGTGGGTTGCTTGATGAATCCATGGGTGATCCTAACCACTGATCAATAGCCGCGAACCTGCGCACTTCAACTCAAGCCATCTCCCGCCCAGCAGTTCGCTCTGCAATACATTCGTATTCGCCCATCGCAAATTCCCGGCACACCCAGGGCCGGTTGTCGTAGATCGTACATTTGAAGGTGGTTCGGTCCAGCGCCGCACACCAGCCGTCTGCCAGCCGCGCCATGGTGTGGCTGCCCCATTGGTCCAGCACGATGAAATGATCGGGCACGCCGGTGTCGGTAATCAGCATGACTTCCAGTCGGCAACAGTTGGCCCGGCAGGTTGCACAGGTGACTTCGGGTTCAGGCTGGGGGATTGCCTCGAGGGTCATCCGTTGCTTTCCATGTTGGTTATGGGCATCGATCTATCGACCTGAACGCTTTATAGCCGCACGACAGGGAACACATCATTGTTTCCGACTTTTCTGAAGGGCACCCGGGTTCTGCTTCGAGGTGTTGTCACAATCAGGGTAACAGCAGTCATCCATGCAGCAAGGACAACGATACTGGCCCGCTCCTTTGTAACCGCCAGGCGTGAATCCGGTGTGCCGGCGACGCCATTATCCAAACTGCATCTCTTTTGAAAGGGGTTTGCTGTAGCGCGGGTTAAGCGCCTTGAGTGGCACCCGTTTTTCGCCCGTTTCCGCAAAGTGCTTATACCCAAGCAATATACCGCGAGTCAGCTTTTTAATTTTGGATGCTAACAGGAGGGTGAGCCACGGTTTTCCAGAACGGTTAACGTATGTCCGGGCTGCGTTAAACGTAATGCGAGGATGTCTTCTTTAACGGCAAGGCTGTTACCCTGACACTGCTTTTACCCCTTTCCTTTTACCCCTTTCCAGAACATCTTCAAATGCTTGATTACGCGCAATACATCAAAATTTTCATCGGCCTGCTGGCGATCCTGAACCCGCTTGGGGTGATTCCGCTGTTTATCAGCATGACCGCTGACGAAAGCTTCAAGCAACGCCGCAAGACGGTTGATATGGTGGCGATTGGGGTGACGATCATTCTGCTGGTGTCGCTGTTTTTGGGTGAGCATCTGCTGAGCTTTTTTGGCATCACCATCGATTCGTTTCGGGTGGGCGGCGGCATTCTGGTGTTGTTGATGGCGATTGCGATGCTGCACGCCAAAACCAGTCTGGTGAAGCAGACCGATAAAGAGGCAAACGAGTCGATCGAGAAGGAGTCGGTGGCGATTGTGCCGCTGGCGATGCCGCTGCTGGCAGGACCCGGGGCAATCAGTACGGTGATTCTGACCGCGCACAAGGGACACGGTGTTGTGCACTACCTCATGATTGCGCTGATCATTGTGTTGCTGGCCGGGGTGGTGTGGGCGGTGCTGCGCTTGTCGCCGTGGATCGAAAGCCATATCGGTTCCACCGGGATCAATGTGTTTACCCGGATCATGGGTTTGATCCTGACGGCGATTGCAATCGAGTTTATTGCCGCGGGCATCAAGGGAATGTTTCCGGTGCTGGCGGGCGCTTAATCAATTAGCCACCGCTGATTCACGTGGGAAGCCCGGTTAGCCGGTTGAACCCCTAACCAAACTGTACGGGGGTGCCCGCTCGGTCAAAAGCCATAAATTTCGACAGGTCACCGCCCGTCTCCACCGCTTGCATCATCATTTTAAGCGGCTGTTCCGCCTCATCCGAGCTCGGCGCCACACCATTCCGACCGGAAAGTGCGGCCAACAATACAATGTGCCAATCCTGTTTTGTGCGCTCGGATTCAGCCACCAAATCAGCAAAGCTACCCAGTTCGTCCAGTGTCTTGTCCACACTCATGACGGGTTGCAACTCGCCACCCTGACCTGAATGAAACCGACTGGCCTGTTCATCGCCGTGATCCTTGGGCAGCGAGGCCTTCAAAAAAACAAATAACAAACGCTGTGGCTCGGCTTGTTGCCTGGCGACGGACAAAAGGGATTCGTAATCGGTGATGTGCATGTTTTTAATATTCCAACGTTATTCAAGGGACAAGGGGCCGGATCGATATTGA
>JAAFGW010000217.1 GCA_010365175.1 Sulfuriferula multivorans
TTTATTACCTGATGTTTGCAATTCAACACGGACTCCCGGAGCCCTTGGCATTGCAATTGATGCAAATGACATTGATTGTGGTGGCGCTTTCAATCCTGCTTCACGGCACCAGTGTGAAACCCTTGATGGAGCGGTTCTGGCGGCGTGACAAACAGATACACAAGGCAGAATTGTAGGGTTCCGCTGGACGCCTGGTTTGTTCGACGAAGCGTGTCTTGCTGATCGAATGGCGGGCGCTCAGCTTTCCGCTACAAATCCAAACGTCTTGTCGTGCACATACACCAGCTTGCAGTGCTCGATGTATTTGGCATCGTGGATGCGTCCGCCCTTGATGTAACCCGTCTCGCCCTGGTTCAGAATCAGCGGCTCGCCATCGGTAACCAGGTCAGTGTTGGTCTTGGTGAAGAACTGCACGGCCATCTTGCCTTCGATCACCACAGTCATGTCGTCGCCAGGATGCGAATGCGGCGGCTCGGCGCTGCCGGCTTTCCATTGCTCCAGCATCACTTCCACACCGTCGGGGTTGGTGGGGCACGTGGTGCGCAGGGTGAAGCCAGCGGGGGTGTCAGGGATGCTGATATGGTTACCCCAAATGGTGCTGGTTGCGGAGGTGGAGGAGGTGGACTGAGGCATGCGTAAGTTCCTGTAAGGGGAGGGTGTTCAGTTGAAGCGCTTGTTTCCGGCTGACATCCTGGGGTGGGCCGGAATCAGGCATCGAATCGGAAAGCAGCCGTGATTATAACGACCGGATCGCCTGTAAGCCGGCCAATGCATCACGCAGTTCTGTATCCAACAGCTCGAGTTGTCCCTTCTGCTTGAATCGACACGGGGATGAATGTGGCTACAAATATGGACGGGATTCAAGTACCCTTGATTTGTTGGGGGAGGCGTCACAACAAGTGTGGCGTTTATTCAAATAATGGTCATTGCAAGATAAATGGCCCGTAAGGTATTCATCACGATTGATGCAGACCGAAGACAAACCACGCAACGGCCTGGCCGGACTCAAACACTGGCGCCATGGCCTCGGCGCAGGGCTGCAGGTGGCGCTGGCATCGCTTCCATTTTCGCTCGGGATAGCCGTGGCGTCGCGCGTGCCACTGCTTACGGGTGTCATCTCCTCTGGAGCGCTATCTGGTGGGCTTTGCTTGCGTTATGTCCCAATCGTGATCTGAAAACAGCCAAAGGTATTGAGGCGTTATTTGTGCTGGTTAATCGGCTATGCCATGTAGAGCCATGACGACGAAGAGGAGCTCTGCCCTGCGCGATTACATCTCGCCATTTACTGCAGCACGAATTAGGTTGTCCGTTTTTCACGCACAGTGATGGTCCCTGCCCGCGGTTGGGGGTGAGATACTCCTATTCTTAGTCCAGTCCAGTGTTGCTGGGCATCTACTGTGATTCCGGGTTGACGGGCGTGGCGGCAAGCGGAATAGCTACCGCTACATTTGCAGATGTGACAAGTGGCATACGATGAAAAAATCTCAAGCGCGCGCTTGAAAATGTTGCTCGAGCTGTTCGAGTTCGGCTGCCGCCTCGGTGAAATCACCTTTTCTTACACTCGCTTCAATCTGCGCAGCACGATTCTGGACGTCCTTCGCCAAGACGCTGGCCGCGGCGCCTCTTAGGGCATGGGTTTCCTTGATGCACAATTGGGTGTCTCGCTTCGCTATGCCGTTTTTCAATATCGACAGACTCGCTTCTGTCGTACTCATGAAAATAGCGGCCAGATCATTGACCAGGCCGGGGTTGTCTGGGTAGCGTGCATGTAGGACGGGCAGGTCAAGCAAGGGGATTCGATTGGGCACTGGCCCGACACCTGGTAGGCGTTGAGCCAGCAAGGCTGCGAGTGCCGACTCGGAGTAAGGCTTGCTGAGGTAGTCATTTGCACCGGCTTCAATGCAGGCTTCACGAAAGCCGGCGTTGGCGTTTGCAGTCAGAGCGATGATAGGGATCTGTCGGGTGTCGGTCGGCAGTTGGCGGATCCGTCGGGTCGCTTCAAGACCATCCATTTCCGGCATTTGCCAATCCATCAGAACGAGGTCGAACGTTTCTGTTTCCAGCATTTCCAGTGCTTGGGAACCGCTGGTGGCGATGGCATGCTGCAACCCCATTTCACGCAGTTGATGGGCCAGGACTTTCTGGTTAACCGGGTGGTCTTCAACAACCAGTATCCGTCCCTGAAGTTGAACCACCGGCTGGGTAGGCAATTCAGCCAGCGGCAAGGTGGTGACGGGGAGGCGCAGCGCAAGGGTAAAACAGCTGCCTTTGTCGGGTGTGCTCTCTACCGTCAGCTGCCCCCCCATCAACCCTGCAAGTTGATGGCTGACGGCCAGGCCGAGTCCGGTACCTCCATAGCGTCGCGTGGTTGAAGTGTCGGCCTGCGAGAAAGCCTGAAACAAGCGCGCCTGTGTTTCGCTGCTGATGCCGATGCCGCTGTCGTACACACTAAACCGGCACTGAGATTCGTTATTCACGGTGTCAAAGGACAGGCGTAATTCGACTTTCCCCTGATGGGTGAACTTGATGGCATTGTCGATCAGGTTGAGCAGGATTTGACGGATGCGTGTGGGATCCCCCAACAGTGCATCAGGCGGCGTACTGGCCAAGACCAGATCCAGCATCAGGTCTTTTTCAAGGGCGCGCGCCCGAAACAGGGCCACTACACTTTGCGCTAAGCTTTCCGGTGAGAAGGGGACAGCTTCGACCAACATTTTGCCGGCCTCGATTTTTGAGAAATCGAGAATGTCGTTGATGATCGTGAGTAGGCTCTCGGCTGAGCTTTTCAGCGTGGTGATGTATTCGCGCTGTCGACCATCGAGCGGCGTTTTCAACAAGAGTCCGCTCATTCCCAGAATGCCGTGCATCGGCGTGCGGATTTCGTGGCTGACATTGGCGACGAACTCAGATTTTGCCCGCGCCATTTGTAATGCGGCTTCGCGTGCGGCTTCTTTGGCCGCCTCGGCGGCACGACGCTCCGAAACGTCGCGCATGATCGCCTGAATCACGGGTTTGCCTTCCAGTTGCATGGCGTGCATGGCAATTTCGGCCATGAAAACCGTGCCGTCCTGGCGTTTTCCTTGCCAGTCAAGAATGGTATGCCCCTCCTTGCGCGCCAACGCGATGGCACGTCTGGCATGGTCGATTGCGCTGACGCCGTTAGCCTGGGTTGAAGTGCCGAGTGCCGAGATGGGCGAACGCAGAAAATCTTCTGCCGAATCCATGCCAAATAGAGAAAGCGTGGCTGAGTTGCAATCGGTAAAGCCGGTCTCGTCGAGAATGACGACAGCGTCGGAATTGGTCTCGAACAGGGTGTGATACTTCTGCTTCTGGATTTCAATCTGGCGTGTTTGTGTCAACATGCGGCGGCTGACCAATACCGCCACAACGGCAGCCAGCAGTGTGGCGATGACGCTCAGGAGCAGCATCAAGTTACGGGTGGCCTGATAGGCGGTAAACGTTTTCCCGAGTGCTTCTTCGTTGTCTTCACGTTGCAAGCGGGTCATGTTATCTAGCGCTTCGACCAGACGGTTTTGAGAGGGAATGGCTTCTTCCTGCAGCAAGGTCAGCGCACCATAATTGTTATCGTCGAGTGCGGCTTCCACTACGCTGAACATGAGGGGTTGGTTGCTGAAGGTGATCGCGTCCAGCTGATCCATCAATCGTTTCTCATCTGCTGTGTTGAGCATGGTCAACAGCTGTCCACGGTCTTTGGCGTAGCGTTCGCCATATTCCAGAAACTGAAGAAACAAGGCGTCTTTTTCCCAGGGGTCGATCGAGACTACGATGTTGTGCATCAGCAGGGCGCGATCGCGTAGGGTGTCGCGCATCCGCGAGGCCAGACGGGTCTTGACGTTGTTGACCGCCACCACGTGTTCCAGCTCGTCATTCAGGTGCGCCATCTGGGTGACACCCAGGCCGATCACCGCGAGCATCAGCATGAGTGCGGCCGTGAAGCCGAACCCTACGTTGAACAGCAAACCGCGTAACGGAGATGGCAGCATGAGACGGGAATTTACTCGCGACGGAACGCTACAACGTGATCGACTGCGAGCTTGATGCCGATTCTTTCGCCGATGGCATGATTGTGATGCGATGGCACCAGCGACAACGCACGCTGACCGCTTGGCAGTTTGAGCGTGTAGAGAAACTCGGCGCCGCGGAAGGCCTTGTTCTCGACCTCGGCCAGCATCAGGCTGTCGTCGTCGTGGATGATGTCGTCGGGTCGCAGCAGCACATCGACATGGCAACTGCGGACGCACTCGCCGCAGCCGCTGGCACCACATTCAACCGGGATGATCCCGTTTAGCACACCGAGTTCGATTTCCACCTGATGGTCGTTAATGACATTTCCAGTGACCAGCGCACCCTGACCAACAAAATCGGCTACAAACCGGTTGGCGGGCTTGTGATACAGGTTGTAAGGGGTGTCCCACTGCTGGATGCGGCCTTCGTGCATGACGCCGACCCAGTCGGCCAGCGCAAAGGCTTCGTTCTGGTCATGGGTGACGATGAGCGCGGTGGTAGCTTCGCGCTTGAGGATGTCGCGCACTTCGATCGATAGCCGTTCACGTAATTCCACGTCAAGGTTGGAGAAAGGCTCGTCCATCAGGATTAATCGCGGACGCGGCGCCAGCGCACGCGCCAATGCCACACGCTGTTGCTGTCCCCCCGAAAGTTGATGCGGGAACTGGTCAGCGTGACCGCTCAAGCCAACCAGCGCCAGCAGCTCGTCGACACGCGCTTGCCGCGCGACTTTTGATTCGCTGCGCAGGCCGAAACCCACATTGGCAGACACCGCCATATGCGGGAATAATGCGTAATCCTGAAACACCATGCCGACGCGACGTTTTTCGGCTGCCAGCATCCAGTCGGGCAGACTGACGACTTCGCCAGCGATGCGAATTTCGCCGGTCTGGATGGGTTCGAATCCGGAAATGCACCGCAGGGCCGTGGTCTTGCCACAACCCGAGGGCCCTAATAGGCAGCCAATTGCCCCTTCTGGCAGGGAGAAGGACAGGTCGGCAATGATTTGTCGTGTGCCGTACGACTGTGAAACGGAATCGAGGACCAGTTCAGCCATGGGTTTAGTTTTGCGAATGCGCTCCGCGCCAAGTCAGCAAGATGATGGGAATGATACCGGCAATGACTATGGCAAGCGAAGGCAGCGCCGCGCGCTCCCATTCACCCTCCGAGGTCATCTCGAAAACCCGGACGGCCAACGTGTCCCATCCGAACGGGCGCGTCATCAGGGTGATCGGCATTTCTTTCATGATG
>JAAFGW010000218.1 GCA_010365175.1 Sulfuriferula multivorans
GCCGAGCGCGCCGCCTGTATCGTTTCCGGCGACACCTGTCCGCAACCCAAGCCACATCCTGCGCCCATGTTTGCCGCTGCCGAACTCTGCGACGCCACACCTGCGCAGTGTCTGTATCTGGGTGACGCCGAGCGCGACATCGAGGCCGCACGCGCCGCCGGCATGCCCGCACTGGTTGCGGCCTGGGGCTATATAGACGCCACCGACCAGCCACAAACATGGGGTGCCCACGCAGAAATCCATCACCCGATCAATACCCTTGACTACCTGGCATCCTGAGCATGGCTTATTTCAGCCTGCTCAAACAGCTGCACCTCACCACCCTTGCCATTACTCTGGCGCTGTTCATCCTGCGCGGCGTCTGGATGATGAACGCCTCCCCTCTTTTGCAAGCGCGCTCGGTACGCATCGTTCCGCATGTCAACGATGCCCTTCTGCTGGCCAGCGGCATCAGCCTTGCCGTGCTGATCGAGCAATATCCGCTGGTGCACGGCTGGCTGACCGCCAAATTTTTCGCGCTGGTTCTGTATATCGTCCTCGGCACCTTGGCCCTCAAGCGCGGCAAAAGCCAAGGCCACCGTATCGCCGCGTGGGTCGCCGCCCTGCTGGTATTCGGTTATATGGTGGCGGTTGCGATGACGCATAACCCCTTTCCCTTCATGCGCTAAATCGGGCGTACAGAAACTTTCCCCTATGCTGGAACTTTCTATCCTGCGCCCTCTCTATCCGTTACACTTGCAGTAGCAACACATGGGGGCGACCTGGCTTCGACGGGGGTCGCAAAGCAGAGTAGGGCATACCGAGGGTCAGAGTACCTCGTAAATCCAGCTGAAAATCGTTTAAACGCAAACGACGAAACTTACGCTCTAGCCGCTTAATCGCGCTAGACCCTACACCAGCCAGCATACGGGTTGGGCCGGGCAACCGGCAGTAGGGTAATCTCAGTATGATCGTGGCTGTCCGGGTGGCTTGGGCAGACATTAAATCAAGGCCACTCGCCAAAGTTCAGCCTGTTCGGTGGGCGTGACCAAGGCTAAAGCAATAAATTACCGGACTAAGTATGTAGAACTGCCTGTAGAGGGCTTTCGGACGCGGGTTCGATTCCCGCCGCCTCCACCAATTCAAACCCCAACCGTTCGCGGTTGGGGTTTTTTCTTGCCCATACACATTAACGATTGAGCACTGATTCAAGACAACTGTGCTGAGCAATTAAAATCGTAAATAGTCTGTATGAGGAGCGGCTGCCATTGAGAACGGCATCGCCGACAGAACTGTTTTTTTACGGACCTTAGATGCCTTGGTAGTCAAGGTCGCAAGTTCGGCCAAAGCCGCCGGTGGAAAACCTGGCGCAATACATCAGCGACCAGAGCGCCATTTTCGCGCAGGGACATAACGCGCCGCAGGACATAGAGATTTTTTCTAGTCGGATCAGGTCAACTGACGGCCTTTAGATTATTTGCGCTCGGCATCACTTAGTAACCATCGACACCAGGAACAACAACCCGGCAAGCAAGATCGCAACCCCAATGATGCCTGCGACAATCGCCTGCACGGGCGTAATTCTGGCAGCATCGGACTCGTAATCAGCGCGTCGGCGAACGCCAATAAAACTGAAAAAAACAGCTTTCGCGACCTGGACAATACTGGCTTTACGAGGCGAAGCATGTTCTTCGGATGCAGATTTACGTGATGGCTTCATGAGTGTGATATCTCCTGACAGAGAATAGCTATCGATTGTCCAAGGGAGCGGGGGCAACCGGCCCTCGCTTCATATACTTGAAATTATGTGCGCAATATTATCATCATGTGATAACCATATGTGGTGCATTGCCTGGTGCAGTTTTCGTCCAACAATCTCGGACTCACTAATGGGCAAACCCACCCCAATTTGCAGGTTGCCCGTATGGTCGGTCGCTATTACCCGTACACGGGGCAGCTGAGACACTGATCTTGGTTGATGGCCATGATAGAGGGTTTGCCAATCGCATTCTTGTTGCGCTGGACCTGCCCGGAATATTGAGGGCCAGTGCGCGCTCTCCAAATGTATGCAGACTTGCAGTAGCGTTATTGCCAGGTTTCTCATCAAACCAGCACATGGCGCGTCTCGACAAAATAGCGATAAATCTGCTGCTCGATACGCGTGTCGATCATTGTTACAGGGCGCTTTCCATTGGGGCAGGCTAATCGGGGCGTGGTCCCGAACAGGCGGCAAATCAGCGGACGTTGCTCGTAAACCTGGCAGCCAGTGTCTCCTAGATGAGGGCAACTTAACGCGGCCAGCGCCGCCGCGTGCGCGCTGTCACTTTTGACCGGGAGCCTTGCCATCTCTTCGCTTGATGCAGTTACCGGCCCGCAGCAATCATGGCACCCAGGTTCACATTCGAATGATGGAATGCGTCGCCGAAAGAAGCGGATTTTCTGGCTATTGAGCGTCATGGGTTTGACCCGCCTCGGTCGTAACAATGTCCGCAGACAGGCTGGTTATCCATGATAGGGTCGGCTAAGTTCATGCACCGCCGCGACCATGGCGGCTGCCTTATCCGGGTCGGTGAACTGGGAAATGCCGTGCCCCAGATTGAACACGTGGCCATTGCCCTTGCCGTAACTGTGCAATACCTTGCCGACTTCGGCGCGTATGGTATCGGTGTCGCTGAACAGCACCACTGGATCAAGGTTGCCTTGCAGTGTCACTTTGTCGCCGACGCGGCAGCGCGCTTTGCCAATGTCGATGGTCCAGTCCAGGCCGATAGCATCGCAACCCATAGCAGCAATATTTTCCAGCCACAATCCACCCCCCTTGGTATAGACGATGCTGGGAATGGTGGCACCATCGTGCATACGTATCAGCCCGTTGATGATTTGTTGCATGTAGGCCAGTGAAAATTCGCCATAAGCGGCCTCGGACAACGCTCCGCCCCATGAATCGAAAATCATCACCGCCTGAACACCTGCCTCGATCTGCGCATTGAGGTAGGCGGTCACCGCACGCGCGTTGATGTCAAGAATGTGGTGCAGCAAATCCGGACGCTGATAGAGCATGGTCTTGACCAGGCTGAAGTCAGGACTACTTCCGCCCTCTACCATGTAACAGGCCAGCGTGAACGGGCTTCCGGAAAAGCCGATCAATGGGACACTGTTGTTGAGCGATTTGCGAATCTGGCTGACGGCATCCATGACATAGCGCAACTCGATGTTCGGATCCGGCACGGTGAGGGCACGGATATCACACTCCTTGCGTAACGGCCGCTCGAATTTCGGCCCTTCACCGGTGCTGAAGTAGAGGCCCAGACCCATCGCATCTGGAATCGTGAGAATGTCTGAAAACAGGATGGCGGCATCGAGCGGAAAGCGCGCCAGTGGTTGCAAAGTGGCTTCTGTGGCGAGATCGGGATTTGTACACAGGTCCATGAAATCGCCCGCTCGCGCCCGTGTTCGGTTGTACTCCGGCAGATAGCGCCCTGCCTGACGCATCATCCACACTGGGGTGTATTCAGTCGGCTGGCGCAGCAGCGCGCGCAGGAAAGTGTCGTTTTTGAGGGGCATGAAAGGTCCTGGCTGGGTATTTATTCGTTGCGAGCCGACATCGAATGTCGCCCCGTGACGGGAATCATTTTCACCCGGTGACATATGCGCACGTTGACAGCGAATCACTTGTGATGATGTCAGGTCTTATTGGGTGCAAATGTCCTCGAATATCTGTTTTATTGATCGGATCGCCATCTTGCGACGTGGTTTTCACAGGACGCCATAAATATACGTCAAACATACATAATATGGTAATTGTATTATCATTAAATGATCATTTGGTTTAATTTATATATATGTTCACTCAATTGGAAGTGGAGACGATGAGTAATCAAGCCATGCCTCCCATCGTTCCGTTACTGGAACTACGCAACAGAGCCTTGAGCGATTCAGGCGGCTTTGCCAACTTACGTCTGCTCGAAACAGCGCAATGCGACCCTGATACGATTTGTTTCCAAATCGAGACTGGCTGCTACGGCAAACCTTTCATCATTGAAGATAGCGGGACACGGAGGCTGCATTTCAGCCTCGATCTTGTCCAGAGTGCCATGCGCCTTGACGACCCCTACGCCCTTGAATTTGCCTACACACGCAAGATGATGGCTTTTCTTTTGTTCGTGCCGAAACCAGCCCATGTTTTGATGGTTGGGCTGGGAGGCGGATCCTTGGCCAAGTTTTGCTATCGTTATCTGCCTGGAACCCGCCTGACCGTGGTCGAAATCAATCCCGATGTCATCGCTTTGCGTGCCGAGTTCCAAGTCCCCAACGATAAACGCCTGGTGATCATCCATGCGGACGCAGCCGCATATTTGCCAACGACCGAAGGCGACACTGATGTCTTGCTGCTGGACGGATTCGATTCAAAAGGAATCGCCCCCACTTTCCTTAATCGCGACTTCTATCAGGCCGCGAGACGCCGGCTCAGGCCGGGTGGCGTGCTTGTTGCCAACTTCGCAGAATCAAGGAAGCACTGGTCCAAGCACCAGGCCATGCTGGATGAGGCATTCGCCGGACAGGTTCATTGGGGAACCGTTCCTGGGGGTGGCAATCATATTGCCTTTGCTTTTGTCGATGCAGATGGTGAACTCAGCTGGAAACGACTGGAAGAACGAGCGGAGGCACTCGCCGATCAGTTTCCACTCAACTTTTCGACCATCGTGAATAGCTTGCGCGAGGGGTCCAAGCTGAGTTGGGCGAAGGAAACTTCTAGCAAGCAAGCCCCGCCATTCCTGAAGCAGGTGATACAGACATGCAGAAAATTCACAACTATCTGAAAAGCCGAGGTGAGCAGCTCGATTCCGAGATCGCTGCAGCGACTCAAATCCCACTGGCTGACGTGCGCCTTTATCTGTCTGAGTTGGTTAAACGGGGTGACGTCATCGCGTGCCACTCAACGCGATTCATCGGTGGCAAGAAAGATGAAGGGATGGTGTGCCGGGTGTCAGGATTCACCCCGGCAGCCAGACCCGGTAGGAAACCCAAAGCACAGGGGTAGTGGGTATGTGAAGCCTACCGCCACGCAGAATGGTTGCCTGAATTCGTGTGCTGTTTGTAGGCGCGCTTTTCGCAGCAGACATTTCATACGCCGCTGAATTTTGCAGAGTGTGGGTCTGTCAATCTAACTGTGTAACTGAGTCATTTCACTGCAATGCTGAGACCGGGACGCGGTCTTCGCCGAACAGAATCTGGAAGGTTTGC
>JAAFGW010000219.1 GCA_010365175.1 Sulfuriferula multivorans
ATGGGACGTGATCCGGCCATAGGTTCATCCGTGTTGCTCACCTTTATCACCGACAGCATGGGCTTTTTCATCTTCCTCGGACTTGCCACCATCCTGCTGCTATGAAGCCTGTCTCCCCCTATTCTGACGGGTACGATAGTCGCGCGTTATATGGTCGCCTGCTCGGCTATGTGAAGCCTTACTGGCGCATGTTTGCGCTGTCCCTCGTCGCGTTGATTCTCACCGCCGCCACCGAGCCGATGCTGCCGGCGCTCTTTAAGCCGCTGCTGGACAAAGGCTTTGTGGCCAAAGACCAGGATTTCATCCGCTGGATTCCGATTCTACTGCTGGCGCTGTTTCTGGTGCGCGGCATCACCAGTTTCGTCAGCACCTATTGCATGGCCTGGGTAGGCAGCCGGCTGGTGATGGATTTGCGCGGCGAAATGTTCGACAAGTTGATGACGCTACCAACACGTTACTTTGACCAGAACCCAAGCGGCCAGCTGATCGCGCAACTGGCATTCAACGTCAATCAGGTCACGCAATCGGCCACCAGTTCGCTCACCACACTGGTGCGCGACACCGTTACGGTAATCGGGCTGTTGGGCTATCTGCTGTGGCTGAACTGGCGGCTGACGCTGATCGTGTTTGCACTGGTGCCGCTCACGCTATTGATTGTTCGCATGGCCAGCAAGCGGTTGCGTGGGCTGTCGCGCAAGGCACAGCAGAATATCGGCGACCTGACCCAGGTGGTCGATGAAGCGGTTGGCGGGCATCGCGTAGTCAAACTCTACGGCGGCGAAGAATACGAGCAGACACGCTTTCGCCAGGCCGCCAATCTGGCACGTCTGTTCGAGATGAAACGCGTCGCCGCCAACGCCGTGTACGAACCGGTTATTCAGTTCATTGCCGCAATTGCACTGGCGGCGATTGTCTATATCGCAGCCGGGCAGGCTTCCAGCAACACCACCACAGTCGGTGGGTTTGTCGCATTTTTCATGGCCATGCTGCTGCTGTTTGCGCCGCTGAAGCGGCTCACTGGCGTCAACGATCAGTTACAACGCGGGCTCGCCGCGTCTGAAACCATCTTTGCCATGCTCGACCAGGATGCCGAGCGTGATTCCGGCACCCGCATGCTGGACCGCATCGAAGGTCGGCTGGTATTCAAGCAGGTGATGCTGACCTATCCGGGCAAGACCGTGCCCGCGCTGGCCGACATCACACTCGATATTGCGCCCGGTGAAACCGTGGCATTGGTTGGCGCCTCCGGCTCGGGCAAAACTACTCTGGCAAACCTGATGCCGCGTTTCTACGATCCGGACTCCGGTTCGATTGAACTCGACGGCATCGACATTCGTGATATTCGCCTGCAGAATCTGCGCAACCACATCGCACTGGTGTCGCAGGATGTGGTGCTGTTCAACGATACGCTGGGCCATAACATCGCCTATGGCAGCAAGCGCGACGCCACCGCCGACGAGATCCGTGACGCCTGCATCGCGGCCCACGCGTGGGACTTCATTCAGGCTATGCCTGAGGGTCTGGAGACATTTATTGGTGAAAATGGCATGCGACTGTCCGGCGGCCAGCGCCAACGCATTGCCATCGCCCGCGCGATCCTGAAAAACGCACCCCTGCTGATTCTGGATGAAGCGACTTCGGCGCTCGACAACGAATCAGAACGTCACGTGCAAGCCGCGCTTGAAACCCTGATTACCAATCGCACCACGCTGGTTGTCGCGCATCGGCTTTCCACCATTGAACGCGCGAGCCGTATCGTGGTGCTGGAAGGCGGGCGCATTGTCGAGATTGGAAACCACGCTGAACTCATTGCCAAACAGGGTCGCTACGCACAACTCCACTCGATGCAATTTTCCGTATGAATGACACGACAACATCAGGCTGGGTGAAACCCGCGCGTTCGCTGCTTACCGCCGCTGGGCGCTCAATTGGCGACTACCGCATGATCCGTAATGGCGACCGTATTCTGCTTGGTTTGTCGGGCGGCAAGGATTCACTGTCGCTGCTGCACACGCTGCACCACCTGCAACAGAAGGCGCCGGTGAAATTCGAGCTGCTGGCGTGTACGGTTGACCCGCAGTCGGATCAATACGACCCGTCACCGTTAATCTCGTATATGGCCGATCTCGGCATGCCCTACTTTCTGGAAT
Organism: Sulfuriferula multivorans; assembly: GCA_010365175.1. Taxonomy (GTDB): domain Bacteria; phylum Pseudomonadota; class Gammaproteobacteria; order Burkholderiales; family Thiobacillaceae; genus Thiobacillus. The sequence continues at coordinate 2,151 of JAAFGW010000219.1, forward strand.
CGCAGCCGATCGTGGCGGAAGGTCAAAAGAAGCTGACCAAGGAGTCCGATTCGTTCTGTGCGTATTGCTCACGCATGCGCCGAGGCATTCTGTATCGCGTTGCACGTGAGCAAAACTGCAACGTGGTCGCGCTGGCGCAGCATCTGGACGACCTGGCCGAGACGCTGATGATGTCGATGTTTTTCGGCGGGAAAATGCGCACGATGTCGCCGCACTATCTGAACGACGCCGGTGACCTGCGCATCATTCGCCCGTTTGTTTATGCGCGCGAGCGCCAGACCCGCGCGTTTGCAAGCGACTCCAGTCTGCCGGTCATTTTTGAGAATTGCCCCGGCTGTTTTGCCAAGCCGCAGCAACGCTATGCGATGAAGCAGATGCTGGCCGAGCAGGAGAAAGTGCATCCGCGCATTTTCAACAGCATGTTGACCGCGATGAAGCCGCTGATGGGAGAACCGCCCGCCTAATCTCTTCAAAGCGATGTTTTGGTGGCATGGCGTTTACGCGTAAAATCAAGCCATTGTTTTTATTGACTTTTCCACACAGAGACCAAGGTTATGACGATTTCTTTCATCCCCCCCAAGCGCATCCTCATGGGCCCCGGCCCCTCCGACGTGCCACAGCGCATTCTCAATGCCATGGCGCGCCCGACCATCGGCCACCTCGACCCGGCTTTCGTCGAACTGATGGAGCAGATCAAATCGATGTTGCGCATGGCGTTCCAGACCGAAAATGCGCTGACCTTCCCTGTCTCCGCCCCAGGTTCGGCCGGCATGGAAATGTGCTTCGTCAATCTGGTGGAGCCGGGTGACAAGGTGATCGTGTGTCGCAACGGCGTATTCGGTGGCCGCATGATGGAAAACGTCAAGCGCTGCGGCGGCGTGCCGGTCATGGTCGACGATGCGTGGGGCACGGCGGTGGACCCGCAAAAAGTGCGCGACGCACTCAAGGCCAACCCCGATGCCAAGGTGCTGGCGTTTGTGCATGCCGAGACGTCCACCGGCGCACAGTCGGATGCGGAAACCCTGGGCAAGATCGCGCAGGAATTCGGCGTGCTCACCATCATGGATTGCGTCACCAGCCTCGGCGGCACGCCGCTGTACATGGACAAATGGGGCATCGACGCAGTGTATTCGGGCAGCCAGAAGTGTCTGTCGTGCACGCCGGGCCTGTCACCCGTATCGTTCTCCGAGCGTGCAGTTGCCCGCGTCAAAGCACGGTCCACCACGGTGCAAAGCTGGTTCCTCGATTTGAATCTGGTGCTCGGCTATTGGCAGTCGGCCGGCAAACGCACCTACCACCACACCGCGCCGATCAACCCGATGTACGGTCTGCACGAAGCATTGGTGATTCTGGAAGAAGAAGGTCTGGAAAATGCCTGGGCACGCCATCGCAGCATGCACGAAAAACTCAAGGCCGGACTCGAAGGCATGGGGCTCAAGTACGTGGTGGAGGAATCCGCCCGCCTGCCGCAGCTCAACTCAATCTACGTGCCCGAAGGCGTGGACGAAGCCGCGATCCGCGCGCGTCTGCTGAACGAGTTCAACCTCGAAATCGGCGCCGGTCTCGGCGACATGTCGGGCAAAATCTGGCGTATCGGTCTGATGGGGTATTCGGCCAAGCAGGAAAACGTTGACTACTGCCTGAAAGCATTGGCGCAGTGTCTGCCGCACGCCGGTTGACTTGGGCGCTGCGCGGCTCCCGCGAGAACAAACTCTCCGGGAGCCGTATGGTTATATCAGTCCCATCACCAGCAGGACGACCAGTATGACGACCAGCAGGCCGACGCCGCCGCTGGGGCCATACCCCCAGCCACGGCTATGCGGCCAGACGGGAATTGCGCCAATCAGGATCAGAATCAGGACGATCAGTAGTATGGTTGCAATGCTCATGATGTACTCCCTTTAGTAGTGGATTGAAGGGGGGTAGTTACCTTACCGCTCGCGATGCCCCCGGACTATTTTCTAATAGCGCCATCGCAAGCGAGGTCCAGCCAAAATAAACAGCCGAAACCAGGTGGTGCGGCTTACCGGCGCAACTTATCCGCCGAGTCCGCCGCCCGCGAAATACCCCATTTTTTCCTTGTCTTCAGCAGTGCATGCATCGTTCAGACACATGAAGCGCGTGCCGTTGTCTTCGATCGTCGTCAAATTGAGATCGGGCTCCGCGAAACCGTCGGCGTCGGTAAAGATAAAGTGGTAATCATCGGCTACCTCGAGTTCGAGTACGCCCTCATTGTGTTCGCCATAAACATGCCAGCGGTCGACCATGGCACCGGGAATTTGCGGGGCGAATTGACCGTTGCGGTCGTCCTTCCACGCCACGATAACGGGGCGAGACAGCAGTTCGCCGGCCTTGTTGACCGCGGCGCTGCGCGCCTGAAAAAAACTCTTGACGTTTTGATCCGGTATTTCGACTCGTTGCATTTTGTCTCCTGAACTGGTCCACGTTGATCGGTGCCCATTCATTTGCAGTTGGGGACGACTGCCCTCATGCGGGGTGAGGGGACACGACTATCATGAACGTCAGCATCGGTAATGCAGGTAGGAAACGGCTGACGGCGAAGCAGGGATTGGCTGAAAATGCACCCTCTATCGTCTGGCGGCAAGCAAACTCGACGGATACGGGCTAATTTGCGCATTTCTAATACGCGCAAACAGATACGGTCAAACGCAGCGCGACACGGCGCCGCGCACGATCAGACCGTCTCAGAAACAGGGCCCGGGGCGACTCGGGTGGCCAGCACCTGATCGACCCGGTTGCGGTCCACGTCCACCACCTCAAATTCCCATTCGGCCCAGGTAAAACACTCGGCCTTGCGCGGAATGCGGCCCAGCGAGGCCAGCACGAAGCCGCCCACGGTGTGGTAGTTGCCCAGCGACTCCTGCGGCACCCGACGAATATCCAGCCGATCCTTCATCTCGTCAATCGGCAGCAGTCCGTCCAGCAACCAAGAGCCGTCGGGACGACGCACCGCCAGCGAATCTTCAACATCCTCAGCCTCGGGCATCATGTCACCCACCAG
>JAAFGW010000001.1 GCA_010365175.1 Sulfuriferula multivorans
TCATCCAGAACATACCTTGCCTTGATAAAAAGCGAGGGGGTTGCGGCCAGCGTTTCAACGCTACGCGTGACCCGCCACACTGTGAATTGACCCTGTTTCAGAATCTGCGGGTCGGGGCTGACCGTATTCAGTTCCACGACGCAGTAGGCGTCGTGCTCCTGCACACTGTTGCGCGGCACAATTTCGCCATATTGCAGCCGCACGGTGGCGGCATCCGCTGGAATCGTCAACGGCTGATCAAGCCGCACCACCCACCCGGTCTGGTAGGCGAAATAAGGCGACGCCGGATTGGGGGATTCGAGTGACCGACATCCACCCAATAACAATACAAGCCCGATCAGAACTGTCTTCATTTCACCCCCATCCGGCTTTCCATCCGCAGATAACTAACGCAGTTTCACTCTGAACCAGGCTGCATACAACGCGGGCAGGAAAAACAGGGTGAGAAAGGTCGCCGCGACCAGTCCGCCCATCACCGCGACCGCCATCGGACCCCAGAAAATCGAACGCGATAGCGGAATCATAGCCAATGCAGCAGCAGCTGCCGTCAGCGTGATTGGACGCATTCGCCGTACTGTGGACTCGATGATGGCATCCCACTGCGACAGTCCCCGGGCAACATCCTGCTGAATCTGGTCAACCAGTATCACTGAGTTGCGCATGACCATACCGGCCAGCGAGATGATGCCAAGCAACGCGACAAAGCCCATCGGTTTTCCGCTCACCAGCAATGCAACAGCCACGCCGATGATGCCGAGCGGTGCGGTTAAAACCACCAGTACAGCGCGTGAAAAACTTCCCAATTGCAGCATCAGCAAGCTCAGGGTAGTGATCACAATCAGCGGCCATGATGCGCCAATGGCGGCATTGGCTTTGGCGCTGCTCTCCACCGGGCCGCCCACTTCAAGCCGGAACCCATGCGGCAGCTGCGCCTTGAATTGGGCCACCTGCGGCGCCAGTGCATCAATAATCGTAGCCGGCTGGAGATTGCCTACCGGGTCACCGCGCACCGCGATGGTCGGCATGCGATCGCGGTGCCAGATCACGCCGTCTTCAAACGCCGGTTTGAAGACGGCGATTTGACCCAGCGTGATGCTCCGACCATTGAAGCTTCCAATCGGCAAAGACTGCAGTGCATCCACCTCTTGATTTTCCTTGCGTGGAGCGCGCAGCACGACTTCGATCAGCAAGTCATCCTCACGAAACTGGGTGACGGTCACACCCGCCAACTGCATCGCCAGTAAGCGCCCCACCGCAGCTGAGCTCAGACCAAACGACTTGATCTTATCCTGGTCGAGCAGCACCTTGACCGATAGAGACTGTTCGTTCCAATCCAGATTGACTGCAGTGACCTGCGTATTGGCAGCGACGATTTTGCGTAACTTTTCAGCTTCCACCTTCAACTGCGGCACATCGGTAGACGAGAGCCGGTATTGCACCGGATAGCCCGCTGGCGGACCATACTCAAACCGGACAGCGCGTCCGCGCACATTTGGGAAATCAGTCTCAAACAATTTGCGGATACGGGCGATTTCACGCTCGCGCGCCGGTACATCCTGTGCAATCACCACCAGTTGTGCAAAGTTTCGGTTGTTCAACCGTTGATCCAGCGCCAACACAAAACGCGGCGCACCCTGACCAATATAGTTGAGCACATGCGCGACATCCCGATCTTTGCGCAACACACTTTCAAGCTTGATCGATTCAGCGCGGGTGGCATCAATCGACGCACCTTCCGGCAACCACATTTCTACCAGTATCTCCAGCCGGTCGGACTGTGGAAAGAATTGTTTCTCGACCCGCTGCATCGCAGCCAGGCCGACAACCAACGCCAGCACGGTTAATGTAATCACGATACGGCGATGGGTCACACACCAGGTCACCACAGCCCGAAACCGACGGTAAAACGAAGTTTGGTAGGTGGCGTCTTCATCCGTCTCCTGACGGCCGGGCTTGAGCAGGATATAACCCAGATAGGGCGTCACCGTCACAGCCACCAGCCAGGATGAAAGTAATGCAATGGTCGTGACCGCAAAAATGGCGAAGGTGTATTCACCGACCATTGATTTGGCGAGCGCGATGGGCAGGAAGGCTGTCGCAGTCAGCAGGGTCCCGGTCAACATTGGAAATGCGGTGGACTGGAAGGCATAGGTGGCTGCTTCATAGCGCCCCCAGCCAGCCTCGAGCTTATGCGCCATCATTTCCACCGCGATGATGGCGTCATCGACCAGCAACCCCAGTGAAATGATGAGTGCGCCGGTAGAAATGCGATGCAGGTCGATCTTGAACAGCCACATGGCGGTGAACGTAATGGCGAGCACCACTGGAATCGAAAGCATCACGACCAACCCGGCACGCCATTTCAACGCCAGGAACGTCACCACCAGCACAATGATCACCGCTTCGAGAAAGCTCGTCATGAAGAGGTTGACTGCACTGCTTACAATCCGTGGCTGGTCGTGGATCTGCTGGATTTCAAGCCCTATCGGGAAGTTCTTTTTCAGTGATTCCATGGCCGCCGAAACGGCATGCCCCATGGCAATGACATCCCCGCCTTTTGCCAGCGACACCCCCAGCAAAACTGCAGGCGCACCCTGCGAGCGTATGGAAGTCGAAGGCGGGTCCTCGTATCCTCGTGTGACCTCGGCAAAGTCGCCCAGACGAAGACTTTTTTCACCTACCTTGATGAGGGTCTCGCGCAAGCGCTCAACATCGGAATAGGGCCCCGATACATGCAGGGGAATCGACAACACATCATTCTCCACCCGCCCATTGGCGACGATGCCGTTCTGGTCTTGCACCGCCTGCATCAGCTGCTGCGGGCTGAAGTCCAGCGTGGCAAGCTTTTGCGCTGATATCTCAATGTATATTTTTTCCGGTACCACCCCAAACAACTCGACTTTTCCGACATCGGGCAGACGCAACACTTCGCGTAAGACATCATCGGCAGCACGCCGCAATTCCGCCCGGCTAAACCCCTCACCGGTGAACGCGTAGATCGAACCAAAGGTGTCACCGAATTCATCATTGAAAAACGGCCCTTGTACCCCGGCAGGCAACTGCGGTTTCAGATCACCAATACGTTTGCGAACCTGATACCAGGCTTCAGCCACGTCGTCCCCCCGTACGGCCTCCTTGATATTGACGAACAGCGCTGTTTCGCCAGGCTTGGCGTAACTGAGCACAAAATCGAGCTCGGGCATTTCCTGCAGCTTTTTCTCAATCCGCTCGGTCAGCTGTTTGGACACCTCCTCCGCTGTCGCGCCTGGCCAGTTCGCCTGGATCAACATGGTTTTGAAGGTAAACGGCGGGTCTTCTGCCTGACCCAGTTGAAAATAGGACCGCGCACCCACCAACAAGATCAGAACAATAAAAAATCGCACCAGCGCGGAATGATCGACCGCCCAACGCGACAGATTGCCGCGTCCGGGTGTGAACTTTGGCGTGGGTTTGAGGGGCTGTGGATCACTCATGGTTGCGGAAGCCGTACCTGCTGGCCAGGTGCAATTTTATGCACCCCGGCAGTCACCACCCATTCGCCTGCCTTGAGGCCCGAGACCACCCCAGCCCGATCGCCGCTGAGTGCGCCCAATTGCACGCTGCGCGCAGCCACTATTTTCTTGACGGGATCAACCACCCACACTTGCGGCTGGCCGTTAATTTTGAACAAGGCGGTCTGCGCGACCGACAAACCCGCTGCGACCTCACTGCTCACCTCAACGGTTGCGGTCATGCCCAGCTTCACCCCGGCATCTGGCTTGATAATGCTTACGCGGGCACTGTAGGTTCGACTTCCTGCATCGGCCATCGGGGACAATTCACGCAAGCGTCCGGCGTAAGTCACGTCAGGTGCCGACCACAAACGAATGGTCAGATTTTGTGCGGAACGCAGCAAAGAAAGTGCATTTTCCGGCACGTCAATATGCACCTCCCGCTCACCCGAACGCGCCAACTGTGCCACTGGCTGACCGGCTCCCACCACCTGCCCGGCCTCGAATGAAATCGCCGTCACCACCCCGGCGTGCGGTGCGGTCAAACGCGTATAGCTTTGTTGATTGCCCTGGCGTTGCGCCTCGGCGCGCAGCTGGCTTACCTTGGCAGCGGCAGCGGCAGCCACTGTGCTGTGCCGATCGAGCTCCGCCGGGGAAATGAAGTTTTGCGCACGTAATACAGAAAACCGCTGCAAGTCCTGCTGTGCCAGTCGGGCCTCGGCCTCGGCAGCCGTGAGCTGCGCCCGCGCTGCGTTCGCCACCAGTGCGTAATCCTGGGGATCAAGTGTGGCCAGCACTTGGCCGGCGTTAACTTGCGTTCCGGCCTCCACCAAACGCGTTTGCACTCTGCCAGCCACACGAAAAGCAAGACTGGTTTCATAACGGGCGCGCACTTCACCGGAATAACGCGTGCTCGAATGATCGGTGAGCATTCCGACCCGCTCAGCATGGACGGGCCGAATATCTGCAGGAGGAGCGGGCGTGGTTTCACGGCCACAAGCGGCCAGCAATGCCAATAAGGCTGATAGCATCAAGACGGTTTTCATCCTCGGATTATCGCCCATCCTTGGCTATCCCTCATTTTTCGGGCTGGATGCTCAAAATTCGGTCGGTAGAGGGTGATCAACATGGACCCACCTGCAACCCGCACCGTTGCGGACGGGCTTAAAGTGCCGCCCAGCATGGATCTACAGCAGGGGGTGCCGATAATGGGTCCGGGGGGTTATGATGTGCGGTTTAGTTACTGGGCATAGACCTTAACTTCCTTGCGTTTTTCCACGCCTGACCTGAATCTGATTGTTTGGTTTAGTGCACGATAAACAGTATTAGATAGATATAGAGACACTTGGAGTCCTCCGATGCCGACCACAGCCAAACCGATCACTGAAGCCGCGCTGCTAAAAATGCCGGCCTCGGCCTATATGAATGCAGCCCAGCTCGCATTTTTTCGCGTACGTCTGGAAACCCTGCGCGACGAAATGCTCAGTAATGCCGCAGACACGGGCGCTACGCTGAAAGAAAACGAAAACTTTGCCGATCCCAACGATCGCGCCACGGTTGAAGAAGAACATATGCTGGAACAGCGCGTGCGCGACCGCGAACGCAAGCTGCTTAAAAAAATCAACACCGCATTGACGCGTGTCGACAGCGGCGAATACGGCTGGTGCCTGGAAACTGGAGAGCCCATTGGCTTGGCCAGATTGATGGCGCGACCCACCGCCGAATTTTCCATCGAGGCGCAGGAACGCCACGAAAAACTGGAAAAAATGCGCGCCTGATCTCCGCGCACCCTGCCTGAAATGGACGCACCACAAGGGCACACCGATCCACTACGCGCTAAAACGCGTGTGGAATCGTATGTACCTCTTCCAATCACACTGCTGACCGGATTCCTGGGAAGCGGCAAAACCACCGTCCTGAACCACCTCGTTCGCACTCTGCCGCGCACGGCCATTCTGATGAATGAGTTTGGCGAAGTGGCGCTCGATCATCAGTTATTGCAAAAAATGGAAGGGCCGATGGCGCTGCTCTCGGGCGGCTGTGTCTGCTGCACGATTTCGGGCAGCCTGTCGCCCACCTTGAAAAACCTGTGGATGGCGCGGCAGAAGGGCGACATCCCCGCGTTCGAACGCGTCATCATTGAAGCCACCGGCGTGGCCGACCCGGTCCCTGTGCTCGATAACCTGCTGCACGACAACTGGGTGCGCGCACGATACCGACTCGATGGCGTGGTCACCACCGTCGATGCCGTATTTGGCATGAGCCAGCTGGACGAGCACTTCGAGGCAGTCAAGCAAGTCGCGGTGGCCGACAAGCTGTTACTAACCAAGACCGACCTCGCGCCCGCTGAGGCGGTTACCGCCCTGCGTGAGCGACTCGCCACCCTGAACCCGGCCGCCGATATCCTTACGGTGACGAACGGTGAAGTCGCCCCCGCAGCGATCCAGAACCTGGGCCTGTGGAATGCCGAAACCCATTCGATCGAAGTGGTGCGTTGGCTGAAGCAGGCGCGCTATAAGCCCGCCCGCGGCGGAAAGCTTGGCCAGCCCGCCAGCGCCGGCAAGCTTGGCGGAAAGCCTCAAACCGAATGTCACGACACGCGCATCCAGGCCTTCTCAGTGATGCTCGACGCGCCGCTCGATCGCTACGGCCTGCAGTCGGCGCTCAACATGCTCACATCGTTTCGCGCCGAAAACCTGCTGCGCTTCAAGGCGATCGTCAATGTGCAGGATGAGGCCCTGCCAGTAGTGCTGCACGGCATCCAGCACGTGCTGTATCCCGAAGTCCAGCTCGATGCTTGGCCAGACGATGACCACCGCAGCCGCTTCGTCTTCATCGTGCGCGATCTCGACCCTGAATTCGTCGCCAAATTGCTGGCAGACTTTACCGGCGCGGCACGCGGCCAAGTTGCAGCGGACACACAGAACCCATCATGAATCTGGCGCAGCGGATTTTCATCGGTGCCATACGCGTCTACCAACTCGTGCTTTCGCCCTGGCTGGGTCGCCAGTGTCGCTATCTGCCCACCTGCTCGGAATACGGCAAGGAAGCCATCGAAAAGCACGGCGCACTCAAGGGTGGTTGGCTGGCGGCAAAACGCATCGGCCGCTGCCGTCCCGGCTGCGCTCATGGCTACGATCCGGTTCCCCCGGTTGAACCGCTCAAGTAAAATCCCGCCCATGCTGTCGCGTCGTCTGCTTCCCTGGTTGTTTGCACTGGCTCTCATGTTGGGTCAGGCGGCGGCGTTCGCGCACGCCCTCACCCACCTTCACACCGACGACTCCACGCTGCACGACAAGGTCTGTGAGGTCTGTGTCGCGCAAGCACAACTGGGCGGAGGCGTTCCCCCCAGCGTACACATTCTGGCGATCCCATCGGGCGACCCTGTCGTTTCCCGCTACACGGCACGATTGCGCGTCGATCTTGCGCCTCTTCCTGCCTGCGCCCGCGCACCGCCCACCCCGCTCAATTCCTGAATCCTCCCGGCGCTGACGCGTCACGCCGGCGTTCATTGCTATTGACGGAGTGAAATCATGTTACGTACCTCTTTGCTGGTGGCCGCGCTCGCGGCTGCCTTTCCGGCTGTTGCCGACACAGACCTCAATGCCCTGCGTGCTGAGATCCAAGCCTTGAAAACCAACTACGAGGCGCGCATCCTGGCACTGGAAACGCGCCTGGAGCAAACTGCAAACGCCCCACCCGCGGTCTTGCCCGCCGCCGATTCCGTCTCGCCACCGCAGTCTGCCGGCAACCGTTTCAACCCGGACATCTCACTCATCCTCCAGGGCGGCTATGCACGTCTTGGCGACGGCAACGAGCATCGCATCACCGGGTTCATGCCTTCAACGCACGACAACAGCCCAACGCGTGGCTTCTCGCTCAGCGGGACGGAACTGGTGATGTCGACCAGTATTGACCCCTACTTCCGTGGCTACCTGACCCTGGCGTTACAGGATGAGAAAGCTGACATTGAAGAGGCCTGGTTCCAGACCAGCAGCCTCGGCAACGGTTTTTCACTCAAGGGGGGGCGCTTTCGGTCCGGCCTTGGGTACCAGAACGAGAAACATCCTCACGCCTGGGACTTTGCCGACAATACCCTGATGTACCGCGCGCTCTTCGGCGAGGCCTACGGCAACGACGGCCTGCAACTGAAGTGGGTGGCGCCGACCGATTTGTTCATGGAATTCGGTGCCGAAGCCGGCCGCGGCGCGGGCTTTCCCGGCACCGACCGCAATCAAAATGGCGCGGGCAGCGTTGCGCTGTTCGGCCACCTCGGCGGCGATGTCGGCGCCTCGCACAGTTGGCGCGGGGGACTGTCGTATCTTCAAACCCGTGCCCACGAGCGCGAAGCCCATCTTGAAGATCTGAACGCGGTGGAAGCCACCACCCTGTTCTCTGGCAAGAGCAAAACATGGGTGGCGGACTTTGTCTGGAAATGGGCGCCAGAAGGCAATGCCAGCGAGCGGAATTTCAAATTTTCGACTGAGTATTTCCGTCGCGGAGAATCCGGGCTGTTGTCATGCGAAGATGGGCTGTGCGGCCTGAGTTCCGATGGCGATTACAAAGCCACGCAATCGGGTTACTACGCACAAGGCGTGTACCAGTTCATGCCGCGCTGGCGCACTGGCTACCGTTACGACCGGCTGAACACGGATTCGGTCGATTTCGGTACCAACAACGCCTTTCTCCCCATTGCGAGCTATAGCCCGATCCGTCATTCCCTGATGATCGACTATTCGCCGTCCGAGTTTTCCCGCCTGCGACTGCAATATTCAAAAGACAAGTCCATGCAAGGTCTCGCCGAAAACCAGTGGTTAGTGCAATACGTCCACAGCCTCGGCAGCCACGGCGCGCACACTTTCTAAGGAAACGACATGAAACGATTGCTTGCATTACTCATTATGTTATCGCCCCTCAGCGCCCATGCCGCGCTGAACGTTTTTGCCTGCGAACCCGAATGGGCCTCTCTGGCGCGCGAACTCGGCGGAAACGACGTCAAGGTATACAGCGCAACCACCGCCATGCAGGATCCGCACCGGATTGAGGCGCGCCCCAGCCTGATTGCCCAGATGCGGCGAGCCGATTTAGTGGTCTGCACCGGTGCGGAGCTGGAAATCGGCTGGCTTCCCATCCTGTTACGCGATGCCGGAAACGCCGCAATCCAGCCCGGCCAGCCCGGCTACTTCGAGGCAACCCAGTTTGTAACCCTGATGGAAAAACCCAGCCGACTCGACCGTGCAGACGGTGACGTCCACGCATCCGGCAATCCGCACATCCATACCGATCCACGCAACATCCTGCGCGTAAGCGAAGCACTGGCCGCACGCTTGATCGAGATCGATCCCGCTCATGCGTCTGCGCACCGCGCTCGGAGCGTGAATTTTTCTGCCCGATGGAATGCTGCCATGACAGGCTGGAAAACACGTGCCGCTCCGCTCAAGGGTCTACCTGTCGTGGTCCAGCACAAGTCGTTTTCCTACCTGCTGAACTGGCTGGAGATGCGCACACTGGCGACGCTGGAACCCAAGCCGGGGGTTGAACCTTCGGTCGGCTATCTGGCCAGTGTGGCAGCGCAACTCCAGACAACGCCGGCGAAGCTGGTATTGCGGACGGCTTACCAAAGTCCACGCCCAGCGGACTGGCTGGCGCAACGCGCTGGCATTCCCGCGCTCGCGCTGCCCTACACCGTGGGGGGCAGCGAGCGCGCCAGCGACCTGTTCGGTCTGTTTGATGACACCCTGGACCAACTATTGAAGGCGGTGCCATGAACCTCACCGCCCTGAATCTTGCCGCGCTCGACCCCAGCCTGCTCGGCTGGCCGCTGCTTGTCGGTTTACTGGTGTTGTCAACTCACGTGCCATTGGGACGGCGGGTGCTGGCGCGAGGGATCATTTTTTTGGACCTGGCGATTGCTCAGATCGCGGTACTGGGGGTGATCGCAGCACATGCTTTTGACCTCGCGCCGGATGGCTGGCCCACCCAGCTCGCCGCAGCTGCAGCCGCACTGACAGGCGCAGCGTTGCTGGCGTTTTGCGAACGCCAGTGGCCGGACATTCAGGAAGCCTTGATCGGCTCTACTTTTGTGGTCGCGGCCAGTCTCGGCGTGCTGTTGTTGTCGGGGGATCCGCACGGTGGGGAGCACCTGTCCGAGTTGCTGACCGGACAGATCCTCTGGACCACGCCGACGCAGGTGGCCAAGATTGCACTCTTGTATGCCGCACTGCTGGCTTTATGGGCCTGGCGCGAAATGCGTCCCGGCGCGCCTGGGCTGGGCGGCCTCGGCTTCTACCTGATATTTGCACTTGCCATTACTGCATCGGTCCAGCTAATCGGCGTCTATCTGGTATTTGCCAGCCTGATTCTGCCTGCGCTGGCAGTCCGCAAAAAGTCGATCCGTACGGGCCTGCTGGCCGGCTGGCTCCTGGGCACACTGGCCTATGCTGCTGGCTTATGCGCCTCGGCCCTGTTCGACTGGCCGGCTGGCCCCGCAATTGTCGTTGCCCTCGCAATAACCTCCCTGATCGCAGGTAGAATGCAGCGGGTTGCCGCAAACACGTGACAGCGCTAGTATCCATCATCGACTCTCTCATCTAAGCACCTCTATTCGTGGCTCTCCCGTTTTTTAAAAAAAGCAAAGACAAAACGCCTGAACCTGCGCATAAAACTGCGCCGGCTAGGGAGTCGCAGCCCACTGAAACGCTGTTGACAATGGAAATGGGCGCGAGCGGAATCGTGGTAGAGGAAAACAGCGGCGCCCCGCAGTCACCTGTGGACGAAGCGGCCATCCTGTACGCCAGCAATCAGATCGAAGTGGCCGAGCACATGTTGAAGGAGGTGTTGGCCACGGGTGACCGTCGCGCCTGGCTTATGCTGTTTGACCTGTATTGCCTCCAGAACCGGGAAAAGGACTTTGAGCAGTTGGCGTTGGATTACGCCGTTCGCTTTGAATCTTCGCCGCCCGTCTGGCAACAAAACAATGGCAATGGGCCCTCCAAATCCCCCCAGGAACAGGCTGCCAGCCTGGAATTGCCTGGCTTGCTCAACAAGAGTGCAGCCACCACGCTGCACGAAGGCATCATCGCCACCGACAAGAAAGCGGTCGTTCGAATCGATTTCTCACGTATTGAAATGGTCGACGAATCCGGGGCCGACGAGTGCGCCAAGCTCCTGAGTGCTGCGCGCAAAGCCAAGCGCAAATTGCAAGTCAGCGGCGTCGACCGACTCACAGCGCTGTTACAAGATCTCAACCGCGCCACCCAGAGCCGGGCGGTCCACTGGCTATTGCTCCTGGAGTTGTATCAGACGCTTGGCCAGCAAGAGCTGTTCGAAGATCTGGCCGTGGATTACGCCGTACGCTTTGAAGTGTCACCCCCCTCCTGGAGTGAGGTGCAAGCTGCCGTCGTTGTACACGCTGCACCGGTCGAGCCTCTCGACGACGCTTTGTGTCTTTCCGGGGAAATAACCCCCAGCACCGACAGTGTGCTGCAACAGTTAAGCAGCTATGCCGCCACCCACAATGAAGTGCTGGTTGATATGTCAAAAGTCACCCGCGTGGATTACGGCAGTGTCAGTCAGTTCATCAGCGTATTGATGCAATGCCTCGGCAGCGGCAAGTCCATTACTCTGCGTGGACATAATGCACTCATCCACGAACTCTTCCGCGTCATGGGCATCGACCAGCTGGCGCAACTGATCCCCCGTAATCCCGTTTAATTTTCGCTTGCCTTGACCGGCGGTCATTGCTGGTGACGCGGGACTCTCTCACTGCCCCCTTGTCTGGCAGGAACTAATCCCTGCGATTCGCGGACTCAGGACGAGCCTCACTTATAATCGTCCCATGGAACAATATCGCGGCACCACCATTCTGTCTGTCCGGCGCGGCGCGGACGTTGCCCTCGGCGGCGACGGCCAGGTCACCCTTGGCAACATCGTCATCAAATCCACCGCCCGCAAGATTCGCCGGCTGTATCAGGAAAAAGTCCTGGCCGGGTTTGCCGGCGGGACGGCGGATGCCTTCACCCTGTTTGAGCGCTTCGAAGCCAAACTCGACAAGCATTCCGGGCATCTGATGCGCAGTGCGGTCGAACTCGCCAAGGACTGGCGCACCGACCGCATGCTGCGACGGCTCGAGGCCATGCTGGTGGTGGCTGATCGTGAGCACTCGCTCATTATTACGGGCAATGGAGACGTGCTTGAACCCGAGTTAGGGATTGCCGCCATCGGCTCAGGTGGCGCTTATGCCCAGTCCGCCGCCTGCGCCCTGCTGCAAAACACCGATCTAGGCCCGGTTGAAATTGTCAAAAAGAGCCTCACCATTGCAGGGGACATCTGCATTTACACAAACCAGAATCACGTCATTGAAACCCTGTGATGGGTGAAGGGTTGAGGGTGAGCACCACCCTCCCTGCCGGGAGAGTAACCCTTCCCCCTTCATTACTTTTCTCTTTACCCTTATTCCTTCACGATCAATGACCCCTAAAGAAATCGTTCACGAACTCGACAAGCATATCGTTGGCCAGACTGCGGCCAAACGTGCAGTGGCGGTTGCCCTGCGTAACCGCTGGCGCCGTCAACAGGTGAGTGAACCCTTGCGCCAGGAAATCACGCCGAAGAACATCTTGATGATCGGCCCGACCGGCGTCGGTAAAACCGAAATCGCCCGACGTCTGGCACGGCTGGCCAATGCACCCTTCATCAAGATCGAGGCGACCAAGTTCACCGAGGTCGGCTACGTCGGCCGCGACGTCGACACCATCATCCGCGACCTGATGGAAACCGCGATCAAGCAGATGCGCGAGCAGGCCACGTCCAAGGTACAGTTCCGCGCTGAAGAAGCCGCCGAGGACCGTATTCTTGATGCCCTGCTGCCACCGCCACGCAGTGTCGGCCTTGACGATACTGCGCCCAAACACGAGGAAGGCACCGCCCGCCAGCGCTTCCGCAAGATGCTGCGCGAAGGCGAACTCGACGACAAGGAAATCGAAATCGAACTGGCCGCACTCAACCCCAACATGGAAATCTTCACCCCGCCGGGGATGGAAGACCTGTCTCAACAGCTGCAAGGCATGTTCCAGAACCTGGGGCAGAGCCGTCAGCAAAGTCGGAAACTGAAGGTGCGTGAAGCCTTCAAGCTGCTGACCGAGGAAGAAGCCGGGCGTCTGATCAACGAAGAAGACACCAAGCAGCAGGCGCTCGAAGCGGTCGAGCAGAACGGCATCGTTTTTTTGGATGAAATTGACAAGATTGCCACCCGCAGCGATGCCCACGGCAGCGATGTGTCACGCCAAGGCGTGCAGCGTGATTTACTTCCACTAATCGAGGGAACGACGGTCTCGACCAAGTACGGCATGGTGAAAACCGATCACATCCTGTTCATCGCCAGCGGGGCATTCCACCTGTCGAAGCCGTCCGACCTCATCCCCGAATTGCAAGGCCGACTGCCGATCCGGGTCGAACTGCAGGCGCTCTCTGTGGAAGACTTCGAAAAAATCCTGACCTCGACCGACGCCTGCCTGACGCGTCAGTACGAAGCACTGCTGGCGACCGAAGGCGTCACGCTCAAATTTACTGATAACGGCATCCGACGGCTTGCCGAAATTGCCTTCGAGGTCAACGAACGCACTGAAAACATTGGCGCACGCCGTCTGTATACGGTGATAGAAAAGTTGCTGGAAGACATTTCATTTGATGCCGGCACGGTCACCGGCGAACATCTGGTTGATGCCGAAACGGTTACCACCCGTCTTGCTGCACTCGCCGCTCGCGAGGACCTCGCGCGTTACGTTCTCTAACCCGTATTCACTCAAAACCTGAACCCAATGAAACCCGTATCCAACCACCCCATCACGGCCAGCAACAAGATCCTGTCTTCCATCCTGTTTGGCAGCCGCTGGCTACAAGTGCCGCTGTATCTGGGCCTGATTGTTGCGCAGCTGGTCTATGTCGTGCATTTCATGATCGAACTGGAACATCTGGTCGTGGGCACCTTCAGCCTCACCGAAGAGGCCATCATGCTCATCGTGCTGGGGCTGATCGACGTGGTGATGATTTCCAATCTGCTGATCATGGTCATCGTCGGCGGCTATGAAACCTTTGTTTCGCGCCTCAATCTCGAAGGCCATCCGGACGAACCCGAATGGCTGTCGCACGTCAACGCCAACGTACTGAAAGTAAAGCTCGCCACCGCCATCATCGGCATCTCGTCGATCCACCTGCTGAAGACCTTCATCAACGCCCCCAACCTGACGGACAAGGTGCTGATGTGGCAAACCATCATCCATATGGCCTTCATCGTGTCAGCCGTAGCGATCGCGTATATCGACAAGTTGATGCCGAATCCGTCCAAGCATTGATTTTCTAGGCGGACATGCCTGTCAGCCCGACGATCATCTCATCCTGCAACCAGGTTCGCAGGCTGTCGGCAGCCACGCTGGCAGCCTCCTGATCGGAAAACTGTTCCCCCAGGTCAGCACATACCTGAGCAAATGAAGCACCCCCCTGCAACTGCATCAGCGCTGCGTGTTCAACCATCTGAATCGTGCGGAAATGAGGTTGCCATCCTTTACGCCAAATCAGCAGCCAGGTGGGCGCGGGCAACGATTCGGCAGCTGGCGGCGCCTGCTCCTGATCGAGCGCATGCCAAATGGCCACGCTGTTAAAGCGTATAGGTGCGATAAACAGGGTAGGTGCAAACTGGAACCCTACACTGGCCCAATCCTCGGCAGCTAACCCGGCCAATTCTGCAGGCTGAACCGGGCTCGCGTCAGGACCATCAAACGCCAGACGCAACTGCCAGTCAATGAGCGCCAGTTCGGCAATATCCAGATCCTCTAGAAACCGTTTTTCCAGCCACTGCGGAAATTCCGCACCGTGCCAGCGCAGGTTGCGGTGCTTGGGCGGATTGTCCTCAATGAAAGCCAACGCAGACGACTCGAAGGTTTCATCGCCGAGGTACGCCCAGGTTTTTTCATAGGCATCCTGCAGGTTTTCCAGCAGGCGAGCACGATAGGCATTGTGATAAATGTGCAGACGGTGATCGACCCCAATCCGGCCGCCCTCACTCACCTCCTGCGAGATCGCGCTGGGCAGGTTGAGCAAATGATCATGAAAAGCCACCTGCAGATCAGTTAACGCGGGCGACGTCACAACGCGGCCTCCCTGACTTCCTGCAATCCGGACCCTGGCGTTTCGGCGGCTATGGCGCGCGCCCGATCCAGTTCCGCAATCAATACGCTTAACGCCGGTATGTCGTCATCGCGCTCGATCATGGTGGCCACGTCACCAAATCGCGCACAGGTATAACGGTAGAGGTCCCATACGGGCTCGGCCACCGGATGATCATGTGTGTCCACGATGTAGTCACCATGATCGCTATGTCCGGCCAGATGAATTTGCTGCACCCGATCGACCGGCAAGTGGTCCAGAAATTCAACGGGATCGAAGCCGTGATTGATGCCGCTGACATAGATGTTGTTGACGTCAAGCAGCAGCAGGCAGTCGGCTTGCTCGGCCACCTGGCGCAGGAATTCCCATTCACTCATTTCGGAGCTGCGATAGTTGAGGTAGCTCGACACGTTTTCCAGCAGGATTCGTCGGCCCAGTGCATCCTGCACCTGATTGACGTGGCGTACGACCAGTCGCAACGCTTCTTCGCTGTAAGGCAGCGGCAACAAATCATGCGCGTTGCGGCCTTGCACGCCGGTCCAGCACAGATGGTCTGAAACCCACATGGGCTGCACATGATTTGCCAACGCTTTGAGGTCTGCCAGATAGACCGCATCCAGGCCATCAGTCGAGCCAATCGACAAAGACACGCCGTGCATGGCGACCGGGTAGCGTTCCAGAATGGCATCGAGCATGACCAGCGGTTTGCCGCCGGGAACCATGTAATTTTCAGAGATGATTTCCAGCCAGTCGACTGCCTGAGGTTGGGCCAGAAAATCCGGGTAATGCACCGGCCGCAAGCCGAGACCAAAGCCCGGCGATTGTTTCTTGATGGCGGCAGACAAGGGGCTTAAAGGCATGGGTCGAAGTCGAATGCTCTGTTGAGGGCCATGAATGGAATTTTTATCCTGAATGTCAGCGATGAAGCGAACATTCAGGATAAAAACCCAGGCGCAAAGCCTGGGCTTCAGACAGATTACTTGGCCTTCAGATCGGCAATCACGCCGCCTTTATCCATGCAATCCTTGGCCTGAACAGCCTTGAATCCATGGCCTTTGCATGCGTTCATTCCCTTGCAGTTATTTTCAGCTGTTTTGCAATCGGTGCTGCCCTTGCAGGAAGTCACGCCATAGCAATGTACTTTGTCACTGGCGCCCACTGCAACACCCATGCTGCCGCCGGGATTCTCGGCTGCAACAGCGGCCGACATTGACAGAACCATCGCAGCGGCGGCAGAAGCCAGGATCGCGCCTTTGGATTGAGTTGACATGTAGATATCTCCTTGATGAATGAAACACGTTATTGACATGAGGCCCGTAAATCGCAGGCCATAAGGCGAAAATGAAGCACAAATGAGCGATGCTTCAATGCAGGGCAACCCATCATTTACGCAAATCCAGCGACTGCCATGCCCACGTTAGTCGACACCTGTCGCCTGACCTTACAGCGGTAACGCACTATTTTTTGAGCAAGGATATGTGCCAGCCTATGGAACGGTAGATGAAACGCCCTGTTTATCAATGCATTAATAACGCCATCACCATTACTTATTGGCTGCTCACGCCGCGTGGGCGGAAAATCAGGGGTCAAACTCATACGGAGACCACGCCATGGCATCACGCGACACCCTCACCCCCAAAGAAGCCGCATGCAGCGGCGGCGCCGACTATGCTGCGCTGGCGCTGGAAGCCCTGCAGGAACCGGCTGATGCCGCCTATGCCAAGGAGCTGATGGACCGCGTGGCGGATGACTGCCAGTTCACCAAGGATCTGGCGGCCTGTGCCATCGTCTACAAGGCGCTGGGCGAGCAGGATCGTGCCGAGGAATTGCTGCAAACCGCCGAAGACTATTGCATGAGCGGCGATGAGCAGGTTGCACTGGCCGAAGCCAAATTCAAGGTGCTGGGCGATAAGGCGGCCGCTGTGGAATCGTATGAAAAGGCGCTGAAGGAAACCAGCAACCTCGACCCACTGATCGACCTGGCTAAAAACGTGATGAGCGTAATTGCCGATAGCGCATTGGCCAAAAAGGTCTTGGAAAAGGCCGAAGCAAAAATTTCGCGTGCGGTGGAGTTCAGCAAGCTGGCAGCCGCCTCGGCCGAACATTTGCTGGACAAGGACTATGCAGCAGAAATTTTCAACAAGGCTGCTGAAAAACTTTCCACGGTGCCCGATCTGTTGGCACTCGCCGGCGAAGTCACCAAGACATTGGGCGATCCGGCGCGCGCCAAGGCCTTGTACGAGCGTGCGCTGCATGGCGCAACCGATTTCGGCACGGCCAAAACGCTGGTCGAATCGGCCAAGCAGGCAGGCGACGACGCTTTTTTGCAGGCTGCGCTGAAAAAAGCAGGCGAACTCGCCACCGCCACCGGCGAGCACATCGAACTGGCCGAGGGTTTGGCCAGCGTGGGCGACAAACCGGGTGCGGCCGCACTGCTGGACAAGGCTGAAGAAGCCGTAGCCGGCCTGGACGAAATGCAAAAACTGGTCGCTGCGGTCGAGGCCCACCTGGCCGACGATGCCGAGCGCCTGACACGCGTGAAAGCCAAACTGGAGAAACGCCAGGCCAACCACGTACGCTATCTGGAGTTTCAGAAGCTGGAAGACGAAGCCAGCAACGTCAAGCAATACCTCGCACTGGCCGAGCGGGTGCGTCTCGAACTGGAAGACCCGTTCTATGCCGCCAAAATGATCCAGGCCGCCGAAGCACTGCTCGACGGCACCGGTTACCAGTTCTCACGCTACAAGCCGATTCTGCTGGCGGTGGACCAAAACCTGGACGATATCGACTGGCTCAATCGCTTGCTCGACCGCGCCGCCGAGAACGCGTCCGGGTTCATCACCTTCAAGGATCTGGTCGTAACAACAGCGCACTTGAAACATCGCGAACTGGGAACAGCGAAAGCGCGTGCGTTCCTCGCCGCGCGCGAAGCCGCTCAGGCTGCAGACGCCAACGCTACCGTCTACGACACTGCCAAGCTGGCAGAAGTCAGCTTCGCCGCCACGCAGGATATCGCTGAAGCCGGTCGCCTGCTGGAAACTGCGCGCGCCCAGGCAAACGATCACTATGCCCTGACGCACATCGGCCAGTTATATGCGGGCATGGGCAACGCCGCCAAAGCAGATGAGTACTTTTCCGCTGCTGCGGCGACCTGCACCCATGGCGATGCCTGCATCCAGTTCATTGATCGCCTGAAGAGCTTTGCCCTACCTGCAGAGACATTGAAGAAATGGTATGTCGAATGCGGCACCCATTTAAGCAAACCCGCCGACAAGCTGCGCTGGGCTGAAGGCATTGCCGACGCGCTCAACGATAAAACCTGGGCAACCGAAGTCTATAGTCAGCTCGCAGGCCAGTTTAGCGGAACCGAGGCGGCACGCTTTGATCTCAGCCGCCGTTCACGCGCCGATCTCAATTATTTCGGCGCCACCCGGCGCCACTAATCAGCGACTCACCGCTTGAGTGGCGTGGCCAAAGCGCCATGCAACGTTAAACACCCTGCAATACCCCCAAAAACAGCCCGGTTGATCGGGCTGTTTTTCTTTGTACACTTCTAATTGAAGTCGTTTCCAGGAGCCGTACATGCTTGAAAACCTTTCCGCCCTCATCGACACCGTGCAAAAGAATTGCACCATTGCCGATGCTCGACACGCGCGCGACATGACGATATGCACCTTTCTGCTGGAAATGCGTGAGTACTACCGCTGGGAAATGGAAATCCCATACGGCGCGCGCCTGCCCAAGGATGAACTGGGCGATTGGTTGAATGCGCGCGAAAGTCTGTGGGATACCGTGGAAGAGGAAGAATTTGCACCCTTGCCATTCAGCGCAGCTGATATCGATCCGTTCGAAGCCAACGACGTCAACCGCGCGTTGCTTCCGCTCGGTCTGGTTTACAGCAGTGGGCTCGGGCGTTTTCGCAAACCCCACTTTGTTCTGGCCGAGCTTAGACGGTCAGAGATGCGTGAAGGTGTTCAGATTCTGGTGGCGGGCTGCGAATATGCGCGCGACCTGATTGCGCCGCCCGCAGCGATGCGTGATGGCGCCATTTTCCTGCGCATGGATGCAGTGCGGCGTCTGCTGTGGAACAAATACGAAGAATGGCAATGGCAGGAAAAGGACACCGCGCTGGGTCGCGCGTTTACGTACTACGGTTTTGAGCGCAATGTTGAACGTGGACTTGACCGTATGGAAGAAGCCGAAAGTGAGGTGATGATCCTGCACGAGATTGGTGAGGTCCGCGCAGAACGGCTGCTAGGCGAAGACTGGAACACGATGTTGGGACACCTCAGCTCCAAGCATGCTGAGCTATTGGCACGCGCGGTACGTGACCATCTGGCCGACTGCATGGTGACGTTGCCAACACTCCTCGAACGTGAAGCATTGGGTTCGTTGCACTTTTATCTGGCCAATTTATCTGGCTTGCGTCGTGCACTTTTTCCAGCTCTGCCACAAGCATATGAAGACTGGCTGACGCACCACGACACGACGAAGTTGGCCAAAGTGGTGTCGGCCGCAGAAGAACACTGGATGAATGCGGCCCAACAGCTGATGACGACGTTTCACCGTGATGCAGCAAAGGGGGATGCAAACCTCACCCTACTTGCAGGTAGTGATTTAGCCAGCTTGAAACGCTAGTGCCGTACGTCATCAATACCGATACATAAAGCAGCGTCTTTTTTCGCAAGGCGGCGTTGTTCGTTGTTGCCTTAATCCAAGCCATGTCGCCGGGAGGCCGTGCTTGTAAAGCCGCTTAAGCGGCAACAACCACGCTCTCCTCGCGCCTCTTGTGCCCAAGCCGTCAGGCTGTCGGGTATGCCCTGCAAAAAAATCCATCCGTTTTATCTTGTCCCGCTATTGATGATTCGCGACACCAGGCGAAAAAAAACGGGCGATTCTCCGCCCGTTTTCTCAACTACAGGTGCAATCACGCTGGAACGGCTGCGCTCTGCTCGAGTTGACCTGCAATACTCTCAAGCAACTGCTGCTCCTGATACGGCTTGCCCAGATAGACGTTGACGCCGATTTCAATCGCGTGATTACGGTGTTTGTCCGCCGTACGCGAGGTGATCATGATGATCGGTACCGACTTCAGACGCGCGTCACTACGCATCACGCGCGCCAGCTCGAAGCCATCCATGCGTGGCATTTCGACGTCGAGCAGCACCACATCCGGAATCAGATCTTGCATTTTCTCCAGCGCGTCCACACCATCTTTCGCGCTGTCGACTCGGAAGCCTTCCCGCGTCAACAGACGGGTGGTGATTTTACGTACCGTGAGCGAGTCATCCACCACCAGTATCATCGGAGGCTGCAAGGCCTGGCTGACTTCAACCGCTTCAGCGGGCGCTTTGCGTTCCATGGCAGAACGCGGCAGGCTGGCCCAACGCAACGCCAAAGGCACCGGATTCATGATCAGAATCACCCGTCCATCACCACGAACGGTTGCGCCCACCACACCGGTAATGCGCGCCATCTGCGGACCAATATTCTTGACCACGATTTCGCGCGTGCCCTCGATCGAGTCGACCAGTACAGCAGCCTGGCTGGCACCGCTTTGCAGCAGGATTACCGGGTTGTAGCGCAGGACTTCATGCACCGCTTCAGTGTCGCCCAGCAAATGCGGCAAATACGAGAATGGATAGTCAGCACCCCGCCACGTCACTACGCCATTGATCATGGCTTGTTCCAGCTCAGCAGGCTTGAGTTCAAGCACCTGCTGCACCAAGGGTGTCGGCAGCGCGTAATCATGCTTTGCCACTTGGATCATGACAGCCTGGGTCATTGCGAGTGTCAGCGGCAAATAGATGTTGAAAGTGGTTCCGGCACCCACAGTCGAAACGATATCGATGCGCCCACCCAGAGCGGCGATTTCACTTTTAACCACATCCATGCCCACACCGCGACCGGCAACCTGACTCACGGTTTCGGCCGTAGTGAATCCTGCCGCGAAAATCAGCTGTGCCAGAAGTGATTCAGTAGGCTCGACACCGGGTAGCAATAATCCGGCGGCCTCGGCTTTTTCGCGGATGCGGGTGTAGTTGAGGCCTGCGCCATCATCTTTCACCGTCAACAACATTTCGTTACCCGACTGGCGCGCGACCAGCACGATTTCACCGAATTCGGTTTTACCTGCTGCGCGTCGAACTTCGGGGGTCTCAACCCCGTGTGCCAGCGCGTTACGGAGCAAGTGCTCCAGCGGCGCGGTAACCTTTTCCAGAACCGAACGGTCAATTTCCAGTTCTCCGCCCTGAATATCGAGCTGCGCACGCTTGTTCACATCACGTGCAGTTTGCCGAACGGTGCGGTACAAACGATCGGAAACCGAGTTCAGCGGCACCATCCGCACACGCAAAAGGTTCTGTTGCAATTCTCGGTTAAGGCGTGATTGCTGGATCAGCGCTGCTTCCGTCTCACCCAGGCGTGCCAGCAGAATATGCTGCACCGTAGAGATATCATTCACGCTTTCGGCGAGGAAACGGGTGACTTCCTGGAAGCGAGTAAAACGGTCGAATTCCAGCGGGTCAAACTGTTCAGCCACGCCCGAGGTCTGAAAGGTTGCCTGCATCTGTGACTCAGCCTGGATTTCAACTTCACGAATATGGCCACGCAAGCGCACTAGCGCCTCGGACAATTCATTAACGTGACGTTTGAAAGCAAACACTTCGCTTTCAATCCGCGAACGCGAAATCGCCACTTCGCCTGCCTGGTTAACCATGCGGTCAACCCAATCGGCACGCACTCGCAAGGTCAACGCTGCGTTGTCACGCGTCGCCACTTGTGACAGTGCTTCAGGCTGTGCTGCAATCGGAGTCCGCAGCAATTGCGCCTCTTCAAGCAGGGATAAAGTCGGCTCAATAGGCGACGCGACCGGGGTCGGCGTTGACACGTCATCTGCGAGTGGCGTGAAATCGCCCTGTTTCAGACGATCTACCGTATCGGCCAAACGGTCGAGCTGCGCTTCGAGCGTATCGAACACTTCCGGACTTGCAGCCAGATGACCTTCGATTACAGCAATCACGCGCGATTCCATCACGTGGGTCAGCTCGCCCAATCGCATCGCGCCCACCATTCGGGCACTGCCTTTGATGGTGTGCAGGTTACGTTGTAGCGCATCGCGTGCAGGAATATCACCCGGTGCCATTTTCCAGGCACGCAGTTGCGCGCTGGTGTCGGGCACCAGTGTTTCAGCTTCTTCAATAAAGATAGGCAGCAACTGCTCGTCAATTTCATCCGCCACATCGCGTCGCTCAAATACTGGTGCGGGCGCAGACACTTTGATCGCGGACACAAGTGTGCTGACGTCAAACACGTCGCGCTCCGCTTCCACGTGGCTGTGCTCCGACGACACGGATGGGCTGACTGACCCGGCAAGCGCAGATTCGTCGGTGTCATGAATAGCTTCAACTGTTGTCACTTCCGGCTCGAACACTTCTACAACCGGTTCCGCTACCGGAGTGATTTGTTCGTCTTCCAGTTCGCCCAGGGTTGCGATCAAATCACTCGCTGATTCGGGCAGTTGGCCCGACTCAATGGTCGTAATCATTTCATGCAGACGAGCGATGGTGTCATCAACCAGCGGCAAGTGCGCAACAGGCATTGGAGCATGCACAAACCGATTCCAATACTGCTCAAAGGCATGAGACAAATCAGCCAGATTCGTAATGCCGGCTGTTCCCGCAATGCCGCCCAGCGTGTGGATGGCCCTGCGCGCGTGTTCACTGACCGTACTGTTGGCTGCTTCAGCGTGACGCTCGGATTCTTCCTGTAAAACATCCAGTCGCTGATGCGCCTCGACCATGAAAATCTCATACAGGTTGCTGGACAAACACACCGACCCAATGCACACCTCTTCGGGCGAATCTGGCACCTCAGGTGCTTCGGGCGCTATTGCATATTCGACCAGTGCGCCGACATCCAGTTCGAGATCCACGTCCACGATGTCTGCTATGTCTGCGGTTTCAAATTCGGACAGAGCTTCAACTGTAGGTTCGACAAGGCTGATTTCAGTATCCAGCTCTTCGTCTGACTCAAATTCAGAAAGCTTGCTTTCCTGGCTGTGAGAAAACTCGCCTACTGAATCCAGCTCGGGGGTGACTGCGGGCACCGGCTCAGATTCGGTTTCAAAATCGAGTTCCACGCTGGATGCGTTATCTAATATTGCAAGCTCAGAAACATGCTCGTCTATCAGGCTAGTGGTGGTTTGAGTTGATACCTGCTCGGGCACGCAATCGAGTGGTAACCCCTGATCAACGCGTTCAACGGAAGCAAGTAACGCAGAAACGGGCAATGCCACAGACTGGTCCGCCTGGAGCGCATCGACCCAATCCTGAAATAGGTCACGCGCACGACCAACAACATCTATCAGGTCATTATTGGCGGGCCTTTGTTCACTCAACCAACTGTTCATCAGTTGTTCAAGGCGCCAAGCCACATCACCCAGCTCGATCAAACCGACCATGCGGCCGCTACCCTTCAAGGTATGAAATCCGCGGCGAATGATAGTCAACGATTCTGGGTCATCAGGATTGCTCTGACAGAGCACGTTGGCATCGCCGATGGCGGCCAACACTTCGTTGGCCTCTTCCAGAAAAATCTCCAGAAGCTCCAGCTCAACGCCCTCTGGAATTGTTGTTTGCATCCACTCCGAATCGGGGAGTGAGGTGACTGCTTCATCCGTTGAAACGGGTTGCGTTGTCGCCGAAATAACTTCCGCTTGACCCATCTCAAACGGACTTATTTGCAGGTCATCAACATCTGCCTCGGCTGTAGCCGCTTCATTGTCCAGGTCGGGCTTAATGAGCTCGATAGGCTCCGGCGTCTCCTCAACCAGCTCTGTCGACTCCGTGGCTGTTGTTTCCGGCTCCGCCTGGACTTCAGCTTCTGCCCGTTCCGGGACGACCAGACCGGTCAGCGCCATGACCGCAGTATCCAATTCACAGGTAGATTCCGCGGCATCACGACTGGCATCCAGTACAGCGCGCGTTTTCTGCTTCAGCGTAATGTCATCGATCAGCTCAGCATCACGGCTGAGCTCGGTCAGTGAATCAATATATTTTTTTTTTGTACCTTCGTCCGGCTGCTCGCGCCAATCAAGGTAGGCCGCCTGCACTCCGTCCTTACGGGCGGGCAAACCCGACTCTATCGTCTCGCCCAAAGCATTGCCGTCAGTGCTGTCTGCATCGATGACGCCAAAATCAATCAAAACCGGTCGCAGGATCCGGGCGGCATCTGCACGCCCTGCACAGTAGGACTCAATAAACAAACCCAGGCTGGAAAAGGCGTCAGCCAGCTTCTGCTGAGTCGCCTCGTCCGGCTCACCTTCTTTGGCAAACGGATGCGCCACATGGGTAGCGGCAGCCAGCAAACTGGCTGCATCGGGCAACTCAAGCATGGTGAGTGCGCCTTGCGCCTGCTGCGATAAGACAGGAAGCTTAGCCAGTGCGTCGCGGTCATCGAAGTCACGGAAAAAGGCATCCAGCGCTTCCTCCATCTGTCGTAGATTCTGACCTACTTCCTGAGCCATTTGCACCAGCATATCGCGCTCGGATTCACGCTGGCCAGCCTCGCTTTCGACACTGACCGGCATCTCGCGGCCTTCGATCAGTGCACGTAAACGAGCCTGTTGCCCTTCCGCACGAGCGGAAAAGTCCGCGTGAAGTATATCTTCCTGATTGACGGCGTTTTGCATGAACAAGAGCGTGGAAGCCACTTCCAGATTCATTTGTTCACGTGCTTCGCCCTCGCGTCCATCTGAAGCAACTGCAGCTGCACCCAGTTCATCCAACAGGGCTGACAAGCCACTGCCTTCCAGGCTCTTGGCCTGTGGCTGCATACGCACCAACTGAGTATTAAATTGCTCCAACTGTCCAGCATGGCCTTCCACAAATCCGTGCCAATTATCACGCGCAGCTTTCAAGCCCGCTTGCAGGGCGTCCAGTACTGGACGCATGCGCGCCAAGGCTTCCGGGTCGAGCATGCCCCGGCCAGGCAGATAGCGATCAAGACCAAATCTGGAACGGATTTCCGCGGCACGTCCATCCAGCGCTTCGCTTTTTGCAATAAAGAACAAGGCATCGCGCATCAAACGCTCAGCAACCTGAGGTGAACCTTCCATCAAGCGACGCATTTGCAAATCCACACGCGCCAGCAACTGCTTCACATAAAAATCTGCTTCCACACCATGTGCTATCAAACTATCGACAAACCCGACGCATGCCCACCAAAAGGTTTGCGAAGCTTGCGAAGGCGCGATGCTTTCGATGGTGGCCAACGAATTTCGCATACGCTGGAGACCCTGCTCAGCTTCTACATTTCGTAGAAAAGCCAGCAGGCCGCGTTGAAATTGTGCACGCGCAGTTTTGACTGCAGCCGCCAACGCCTCCTGTGACATGCCATCGTTAGCTGCCTTGGTCTGCACACCTGACCGTAAATCCGGAAAAAACAGTTCACCTTCGAACACCCGTTCGACGCCCTGCAATTCACGCAGCCGTTTGTAGAGAGGGAAGAGTGCAAGTTCACCGCTTCCGCGTCCATCTGCCAAATCTTTTACCCAGCGCTGCAATCCTTCCATGGCATTGCGTAACGCGCGCAACAGATCGTCGCTGGCATTCAAACGGTTTTCATTAATATCAAGCAGACAGGACTCCAGCGCACCTGCCAGCGTGGCGGCCCCTTCAAGTCCGACCATACGCAATGCGCCCGTCACCTGGTGGGCATCGTCACCCGCCAGTCGCAGTGCATTGGTCAGGTCGGCATCAACACTGTAGGCCTGCAAACGTCCTAAGGCGGCTTGCAGGGCGGCGTCGATGTCACCGCGCACCCAGTTCAACGGGCCGGTATCGTAATCGAGGTTGGCGCTCATGGTGTGTTATTCCTGAGGTTAATTGCGGTGGCCATGATCGGCTGCTCGTTCAAGTGATCGTAAGTCCGTTCAGGCAAGTTTGAAGCCTGAAACCGAGTTCTTGAGGTCTTGAGCCAGCTGTTTCATTCCCCCAATCGAATCAGCCGTTTGCTGCGTGCCACTGCTGGTCTGTGCGGAAATGGTTTTGATGTCCTGCATGGTTTCAGCCACCTTGGCAGTCGACTCGGCCTGACTTTGTGTGGCAGATGAAATATCCGCAATCAGTCCAGCCAGCGTCTTCGACACGACACCAATTTCGGCCAGTGTTTGACCAGCCGTATCGGACAGTTTTGCACCTTCGACCACACCCTGGGTCGATACTTCCATAGCCGCAACTGTATCGTGGGTATCTGATTGAATCGTTTTCACAATGGCGGCAATCTGCTTGGTTGCATCGGCTGAACGTTCTGCCAGCCGCTGCACTTCTTCTGCCACCACCGAGAAGCCTCGTCCGGCTTCACCGGCGGATGCTGCCTGAATGGCGGCGTTTAGTGCGAGCACGTTGGTTTGCTCGGTAATGTCCGAAATCAGTTCTACGATCTCACCAATCTCCTGTGACGATTCGCCCAGGCGCTTGATTCGTTTCGACGTTTCCTGAATCTGTTCACGCAAGCCGTTCATGCTTGAAATGGCGTTCGATACAGCCTGCTGACCTTTTTCGGCTGCAGCCAGTGATTGTTCTGCTACACGAGCTGACTCAGCGGCATTTCCCGATACCTGCTGCACGGACTGTGCAAGGTTCACCACTGCTGCCGAGGTCTCTTCGATCTCCACAGACTGGCGACGCGAAGCCTGTTGCAGTGACTCGGAAACCTGGCCTGCAGCATCTGCCGCCTGGTCCATCTGCTGCGTCGCACTATTAATGCCTCGCACCAGCGTCCGCAATTCTTCTACCGTGTAATTAATCGAGTCGGCCACCGCACCCGTAATGTCCTCGGTTACGCTGGCATTGATGGTGAGGTTACCCTCAGCCAGCTCACCCAGTTCGTCCATCAAGCGCAGAATCGCCTCTTGGTTCCGACTGTTTTCTTCTTCACTCTTACGCGCACGGGATTTGGTTTCATTAATGTTGACCAAACCCAACAACACCAAAGAGGCTAGCGCCAACAGACCAAATGAGGCCGCCAGCAAGTAGCTGAGACCGCCGACGCCGCGGTAATCCTGTGACAGTTGCTCCGTATCCGACAACAATGCATCACTACCCACGAACAAGTTGTTCGCCGCGAGTTTTGATTGCAGCAGCGGCTGCGTGTTGGCCAGCACCGCGCCTACCGCTTCCACCATGTCGGCCATGTTTGAACCCAGATCTTCGAGGGTCAGCATGCTGTCGCTGTTTTTGATAGCCGAGCCACTCATCAGTGTCTGCACCGTTTCGCGGAATGAGGTGGTGTCTTTTTCCAGCTGCAGTACCACTTCTGGGTCAATCAAGTCGGCGGACAACAGCAAGTTGGCGTTTTTAGGCAAACGCTGGCTCAGCATCACCAGATGGTTGGCGCGCGATACTTCACGCACGGTGGCACCGGTGTCAGCCAGTTGGCTGGCCAGTTGCTCGGAGACCTCCTGCAAATCGGTACTCAGCGCATTAATACTCTTGACGCTTTTATTCAAGGCGACCAGATTTTTCTGCTGACTCAAGATCTGCACAACTTGCGGATTGAACTTTTTCCACTTGTCGCTGATTTTCGCCAGCGTATCGCGCGCCGATCCACCCGAAGCGGGAACCTGGTCATCACCCTCGGTCAAGCCTGCCAAGGTCTTTTCGAAAACCAGCTTGCCTTCAGCCAGTTTCTTAAACGCTGTCGCGTTACCCAGAACGGATTGCTGTGCTGTTAGCGGAAGCCGCTGCGATAGCACTTTCAATTCGCCTGACTTGACCTCGTATTGGGTTCGGTTGTCGAGCTGGACCAGACTGTAAATGGTGAATCCGGCCGCCAGCAACAGCGAAACAATGAGCGTGCCGCCTGCGTAGAGGTATTGCTTTTCTACTGGCAGACCACCAATCAAAGGGGCTTGGCCGGTCTCTGTGTCGGCCAGCTTACGCACGGTCTGCATAATCAGCGTCGTGTGCTCGCTTCCTTTTTTGCCGGTAACCTTTTCGGTCATGCGACCAGCCAGGCCCTTGAGTCCGTTCATTGTGATTGCCATATTCATCGCTCCAGTCCCTTCATTATTCAGCGCCAATGCGCTCCGTATTCAATGTTCAATCAATTACCGAGCTGAGCCTCAACCTTGAGAAACTCCACATTGCCTAGCAATTGCCCAAAATCCATGTCACTCCAGTCTGTTCCCATATCGTCAGCGTATTGACGCGCAATCCATGGGTGGGCAGCGTGAGCGGAGCGCTCTTCAAAATGATTGATATTTTTCAGTCCCAACGTACCGCGCACCAGTAAAGCCGCGTTCACGCCAAAGTCGTGGTGTGGAATCAGAAGCCGGCAATCAACATGATCTTTGGTCACACCCTGCCCCATGAAGTCCGCAAAATCACTCACTGCGAACAAGTTGCCGCGGATGTTGACCACCCCACGAAACCACCGCCGAGCGCCCGGCATCTGGACAATTGGTGGGACGGGAATCACTTCTTCAGTATCAGCGAGGCTTACCAGCCAATTCACATCCCCCACTCGAAAACCCAGGCGGGATCCGGTATTGTCGCGACTCGCCGCCGCCTGCAGTTTCTGCGAAAGCGTGGTTTGAAATTCGCGCAGATTGAATTTCTTGGACATAGGTGCCCGCTCAGCCTAGCGCCTTGATTTGCGACAGCAGGTCTTCCGGTTTTACCGGCTTGACCAAATAAGCTTTAGCCCCCTGACGCATCCCCCATACCTTGTCAGTTTCCTGGCCTTTGGTGGTGCACATAATGACGGGAATATGCTTGGTCGCCTCTTCCTTGGTTATCATTCGGGTTGCCTGATAGCCGTTCATTCCAGGCATCACGACGTCCATCACGATCAAATCGGGCAGCGTTTGCTTGGCCTGAGCGACAGCCTCCTCACCGCTCTCAGCCATGCTGACCAGATAACCATTCTTAACCAGCAGCTCAGACAGGAAAAAGCGCTCGGTGGGGGAATCATCTACTACCAGAATGCGGCTGATCGCCATAATTTATACTCCTTGAGAAACGGGTGATGCTGCTGAACAGGCGTGCTCTCGCACTGCCGTCAGTAGCGTGTCTTTGGTAAAAGGCTTGGTCAAATACTCGTCCGATCCAACCATGCGACCGCGTGCGCGATCAAACAGGCCATCCTTTGAGGACAGCATGATTACGGGCGTAGTCCGGTATTTGGCGTTGCGCTTGATCAGCGAGCAGGTCTGGTAGCCATCGAGCCGCGGCATCATGATGTCGACAAACACCACATCCGGATCATGGTCAGTAATTTTGGACAGCGCATCAAAACCATCCTGCGCCAGAATGACTTCACAGCCGGCCTGGTTCAGAAAAATCTCTGCACTACGGCGAATGGTGTTGCTATCATCGATAACCATCACCTTGACACCTTTCAGTACTTCGTTATCCACACGCTTCTCCACGAGGATCATTGGGCAGGCGGCAATGGCCACCCCCTGTGTGGATTACATTACGGCAACGAATGCAGCTTCTTTAATGTGAGCTTCTCAGAGCAAGCACACTTTTTGCAGGCGAAATAAAAGGGCGCCATTAAATGGCGCCCTTTTGACCCTCAACCGTACAGGGGTGCCAGCTATTGCTGCCAGCCTTCTCCCACTGATTTCTTGTCAACGCCCGCCAAACCATTCATGGTTTCCAGTACGGTTGCAGGCAAAGAAGAAATCCGCATAAACTGCCCCATGCCCACATCCGGGAAAGCCAATGCAATCCGGAACCGGGCATGCGGTGATTCCACCTGCTTGTCATTGATGTAAATCTCGTAAGGCAAACCCGCAACATAGTTCTCCATATCGATGCGCTTGATCCATTCGCCATCGGCATTGTCGCCATCATTCATGGCCACACCGAACACCGCCAATTTGCGGTCTGCCAGCACGACTTCATAAATCTTGGCCGTTTTACCCACACTTTTTGCCAGGTTTTCACGAACCGTCTTCAATGCCTCGGCAAAACTGCCGTATTCAACCAATTTGTTTTTATACGAATCCAGACGCTCCATGCCGATCATGTAACGGTAATTGGCCAAGCTTGCAGCCGCCTCATCACCGCCCACCCCTTTTCCAGCGCCGAGTGCATCCTGCAAACGTGCCTGCAGCGCCTTAACCGCGCCTTCCTTCTTGTCAAAGGATTTGCGGAAATACGCGCGATACCAGTAGTCAGGATTGGTGTAAGTCACACTGCCATCGGCTTTGACCCCCACCCGAATGGCGGCGCCTAGCACAGCGTTGCCACCCACGGAACCCACTTCATTCAACATGGCGTCATCCGTGACCACAACCACCCCGGAGCCTGCCAGGCTTTTGGGAAAGTATTTACCAACCACTTTAAAACCATGGGCTTTGAGCTTGCCTTCGACGGCTGACGCCACGGCCTGAACACTGCCCCCAGCTAGCGCATCACCTTGAATATAAGGGGAAATCGCCCATGAAGTTGATGAAAAAACAAGAAAAGCACACGCTGAAATCCACCGCTGAATCATTCCGATCTCCTCGATTATTGAATTATTGAAATAAATAATGTCGATATACCATATAACAGAACCGAGAGGATTCTACCATCAGCATATAAACTAATGTACTAGAATTTCCGCTTTCAAAAAGGTGGCTTTATTGGCTCTGTCTCGCTTATTGCTTTGGCGGAAGCCGGAATCAGACTGCCTTCAAAAGGCAACCATCTCAAAATCATCCTTACGTGCCCCACAATCCGGGCAGGTCCAGTTGATCGGCACATCCTCCCACCGTGTGCCGGGCGCAATTCCGTCATCAGGCGCGCCGGTCTCCTCATGGTAAATCCAGCCGCAGATCAGGCACATCCAACTCTTGTATTCAGGGGTTTCAGGCATAGGACAAGGGTAATTCAAGCTAAAATCGGAACTTGATTTTAAAGCAGTGACATCATGCCGCCTATTTTCACCCCCAAACCCACGCCTCCGCTGGTGCTCAGTTTTGCCGCGTCCGACCCGACCGGCGGCGCGGGGATCCAGGCTGACCTGCTGACACTGGCCAGCCTGGGTTGCCACCCGCTGTCGGTGATTACTGCGCTGACCGTTCAAGACACTGCCGGGGTGGATGAAATCCTGGTGATCGATTCCGAGTGGGTGATGGATCAGGCGCGCATGTTGCTGGAGGACGTGCCGGTTGCCGCTTTCAAACTGGGCATGCTGGGCAGCCCCGAGTCGATCGCGATCATCGCCGAGATTCTTGCCGATTACCCCGATATTCCAGTGGTGCTCGACCCCATCCTGTCGTCCGGCCGCGGTGATGAACTGGCCACCGAGGACATGATTTCGGCGATGCGCGACCTGTTGATTCCACAAACCAGTGTGCTAACGCCCAACAGTCACGAAGCGCGCCGGTTAGCCTTGTTCGAGTCTGACGAGGAAGACATGGCGCTTGAAGCATGTGCCAAACACTTGACCGATCTGGGGTGTGAGTACGTACTCATCACTGGGACACACGAAACCACGCCGCGCGTATTGAATAGCCTGTACGACGCCAACGGTCACGTCCAAACCGATGCCTGGGATCGTCTGTTGGGAAGCTATCACGGCTCGGGCTGCACCCTGGCCTCGGCCATCGCTGCCAATCTGGCTTATGGGCATGACGTTCCCACTGCGGTACGCGAAGCTCAGAATTTCACGTATGAATCCCTGAAAGCGGCCTTCCGGCCCGGGATGGGGCAATATATTCCCGATCGATATTTCTGGGCCCAGGACGGCTTGGCGGAGGGCAACGCTTGATTGTCTGCATCCACCATGCTTAAGTTTCCCGGCGGAATTTACGCCATCACCCTAGAAACGGCCGATACCGAGCAGTTGTTGAAGCAGGTCGAAGCCGCATTGGCAGGCGGCGTGGCAGCCGTCCAGTACCGCGACAAATCAGCCGATGTGGCCCGCCGCCATGCGCAAGCCAGTGAACTCATTGCGCTATGCCACCAATTTGGTGTGCCACTGATCATCAACGACGACCTGCGATTGGCCGATTTGTGTGATGCTGACGGGGTCCATCTGGGACGTGATGATGGCACCCTGCGTGAAGCTAGAATTATCTTGGGCAAACACAAACTGATCGGTGCATCGTGTTACCAAAGCCTGGAACTCGCACAGGCAGCTCAATCTGCAGGCGCTGACTACGTTGCGTTCGGCAGCTTTTTTCCATCACCCACCAAGCCTGTGGCCGAGCGGGCAGACGTGGCACTGTTAAGCCAAGCCACACCCCTTATTCACATACCGATTATCGCCATTGGCGGGATCACGCTTGCCAATGCACCGCACCTGCTGGATGCCGGCGCGGACAGCCTCGCCGTATTGTCGGCCCTGTTTGATACGCCCGATATCCGTTCTGCCGCGCACGATTTGAATCAATTGTTTGAAGCCGAACCCGAAGAATGAGATACGAACCTAAAAACCGCAGTTGACCGCTCTTTAACTCAAGGAATGCCGCATGAATATTGACTTTTTTGTCTTCGATGACCTTCACCTTTTAGGTGAGAACGCTACGCACCCGCTGGCACGTCCAACTGCGGTTTCTAGGATCAATCATGAACCGTAACGAAACCCTGTTTGAGCAATCGCAAAAAGTCATCCCCGGCGGCGTGAATTCCCCTGTGCGCGCATTTAAAAGCGTTGGTGGAACGCCGTTGTTTATTGATCATGCAAAAGGCTCACGGGTGTGGGATGCGGATGGTCGCGAGTACATTGATTACGTGGGATCGTGGGGGCCGGCGATTCTCGGTCACGCCCACCCCGGAACGGTCAAGGCAGTACAGGAAGCAGCCGAGCGCGGGTTATCGTTCGGCGCGCCGTCGGCGGCCGAACTGGAGATCGCCGAATTGATCACCCAACTGGTGCCCAGTATCGAGAAGGTTCGTCTGGTGTCATCAGGTACCGAAGCCACCATGAGCGCGATCAGGCTGGCGCGTGGGTTTACCGGGCGGAGCAAGATCATCAAATTTGAAGGCTGCTACCACGGACACGCCGATTTCCTGCTGGTGAAAGCGGGCTCCGGTGCGCTCACTTTCGGCAACCCCACCTCGGCTGGCGTACCGGCCGAAACCGCTGCACAAACACTGGTTCTCGATTACAACGATGTCGCCGGACTGGAACGAACCTTTGCCGAGTTGGGCACCGAGATCGCCTGCATCATCGTTGAGCCGTTTGCCGGCAACATGAATCTGGTCAAGCCGACAGCCGAGTTCATGGCTGCTATGCGCCGCGTGTGCGATGCATCGGGTGCACTGCTGATTTTTGATGAAGTGATGACTGGCTTTCGCGTCGACCTGGGTTGCGCTCAAAAATTGCTCGGCATTCGCCCCGACCTCACCACGCTGGGTAAAGTGATCGGCGGAGGCATGCCGGTCGGCGCCTTCGGTGGCCGTGCTGAGGTGATGGACAAACTCGCGCCGCTGGGCCCCGTGTATCAAGCCGGAACCTTGTCAGGCAACCCCGTCGCAGTTGCAGCGGGCCTGGCCACACTCAAGGCAGTCAGCGAGCCAGGGTTCTACACACGCCTCACCGCCAATACCCAACGCCTGGTCGCGGGCTTGTCCGCAGCGGCGAACGACGCGGGCGTCACGTTCTGTGCTGATTCGGTCGGCGGCATGTTCGGTCTGTATTTCGCAGCGAAACCGCCGACCAGCTTTGCCGAAGTGATGCAATGCGACAAGGAACAATTCAACCGTTTCTTCCACGCCATGCTCGACCACGGCATCACCCTCGCGCCCTCTGCATTTGAAGCGGGCTTCGTATCGGCGGCGCACACCGACGCCGACATTGACGCCACCGTTTCTGCAGCCAGCACCGTTTTCAAGGCCCTATGAACGACGAGCTTTCCCCTGAAGACGAACTGCGACTCAACGTCCTGTTCAACACCGAACTCAAAGCCGTCCGCATCGACGAGTCGAGCATGACTTTATGGGCGCTCACGCCACAGGGGGAAGCCAGTGTGCCGCTCAAACCCAACGAGCGCGCCGACCGCTATTTAAAAAAAGTGCGCGAACTGCTTTCGGGTCACGCCCTGGGTTCCCCGGGTGGCTACCCCGTGCATCTGACACGCTGGACGCGGCAATCTCAATCTGGGCTATCGCCCAAGCATCTGGCGCAGTTGTTATTGATCGCCGAGGAAGAAGCGGTGGTGGCCGTGGTTCACTCGAACGCACTCACCGATGAAATGGCACGCCATGCATGGTGGTGCATGCCGACCATCGAGAACGCGCGACTGATGCTGATGCGTGACGTGGTTTGCCAAGGCAGTATGGGGCGCACACTGGCTGAGTTTCTGGTCGATCACCTGGCTTTTCTGCACGAAGACGACGTCGGCATTCTCGATACAGTCGCTGTGATGCTTTACTCCGGTGTGTTGACCGATGCAGAGCGCCTGTCGATCTGGAAACGCGGCAACACCCGCAATTCCTATTACACCGCATTTCTCGAATTACAACCTGACAACCTGCCCAACCCGCGCAATGCACGACCGGATTTCGCCGGCGTGCCTCGGCTCACGGATAACCCGTATAGCGAGATGCTGGAAAAAGTGTTATCGGGACAAGGGCAAACCTTTCTTCTGACCCTCTCCACCATTCTCGACCGCCCGGAAATTCAAGAAGTCGTCAACCACACACTTGCTGCCTTGGCACAATGGTGTGCGCCATTACGCCAGACCTCCGAAACAACACGCAACGAAGCGCGTGAAGCGATACTTGCGGTCGCCCCTCAATTGGCGCCCGATTGCATGGCCCTCGACGCGCTGGCCGCGATAGATGCCGATACCGTGCGGCCTATTTTTATCAAAACTACGGCAATCGGGTCGCTGATGCGGCGCAAGATTGAACCCATAGTCAGGCCATTACTGGACAGCATTACGACACTGCGCCGCAACTGAGCTTCAGTTCACTAGTGTCGTGAATCAGAAATAGGGGGACAAAATGAAACGGATGGATTTTTTACCCGCAAGCACCCTGAAGGGCATAAAGGCATAAAGGGCAGGCCGTGGTTGTAAAGCCGACAAGTCGGCAACAACCACGCTCTCGCGTGGCAAGGCGCGA
>JAAFGW010000220.1 GCA_010365175.1 Sulfuriferula multivorans
GTGATGTCGTTCTGCAACTCGTCGAGCGTATAGCCGATCGCCAGCTTGGCCGCCACCTTGGCAATCGGAAAGCCGGTCGCCTTAGATGCCAGCGCGCTTGAACGCGACACGCGCGGATTCATTTCAATCACCACCATGCGGCCGTCTTCCGGGTTAATGGAGAACTGCACATTGGATCCGCCGGTATCGACGCCAATCTCGCGCAACACCGCGAGGCTGGCATTACGCATGATCTGATATTCCTTGTCTGTGAGCGTCTGCGCAGGTGCAACAGTGATGGAGTCGCCGGTGTGCACGCCCATCGGATCAAAATTTTCGATCGAGCAGATGATGATGCAGTTGTCCTTACGGTCCCGCACCACTTCCATCTCGTATTCTTTCCAGCCGAGCAGGGATTCCTCGATCAGAAGCTCATTCGTCGGCGAAGCTTCCAGACCGCGTTCGCAGATGGCAATAAATTCATCACGGTTATAGGCAATACCACCGCCTGAGCCTCCCATGGTGAACGAGGGGCGGATTATCGAAGGAAAGCCTAACGCAGCCTGTACTTGCAAGGCTTCTTCCAGACTGTGCGCGATTGACGAACGCGCCGAGCCAAGGCCCAGCTTGGTCATCGCGGCCTTGAATTTTTCACGGTCTTCAGCTTTGTCGATGGCTTCTTTCGATGCACCGATCATTTCGACGCTGTATTTTTCCAGCACGCCGTGTTTGGCCAGATCAAGGGCACAGTTCAGCGCGGTCTGGCCACCCATGGTCGGCAACAACGCATCCGGACGTTCCTTTTCGATGATTTTCTCGACCACCTGCCAGGTAATTGGCTCGATGTACGTAACGTCGGCCATGTCCGGGTCGGTCATGATCGTTGCCGGGTTGCTGTTGACGAGGATGACTTTATAGCCTTCTTCACGCAACGCCTTGCATGCCTGCGCGCCGGAATAGTCGAATTCGCACGCCTGCCCGATGACGATGGGGCCGGCGCCGATGATGAGTATGCTTTTTAGGTCTGTGCGCTTGGGCATGATCAGTGTGCTCCGGCGTGATCGGCCATCAGCTTGATAAATCGGTCGAACAAATAGCTCACGTCGTGCGGGCCGGGACTGGCTTCAGGGTGCCCCTGAAAGCTGAATGCGGGGGCGTCAGTGCGCGCAATGCCTTGCAACGAACCGTCAAACAGTGAGACATGTGTGCTGCGCAACGTTTCGGGCAAGCTAGTGACATCCACTGCAAAACCATGGTTCTGACTTGTGATTGCCACGCGTCCACTCTCGAGATCCTTGACTGGATGGTTGGCGCCGTGATGGCCAAATTTCATCTTGGTCGTTTTGGCGCCCGAAGCAAGCGCAAGCAATTGATGCCCAAGACAGATGCCGAAAGTAGGCACGCCCACAGCCACCAGTTCAGAAATTGCCTGAATGGCGTAATCACACGGCTCAGGATCTCCGGGACCATTGGACAGAAAGACACCATCAGGTTTCAGCGCCAGTGCATCAGCCGAGGTAGCCGTGGCGGGCAGCACGGTCAAACGGCAACCGCGCTCGGCCAGCATGCGCAGGATATTGCGCTTGACGCCGTAATCGAAGGCCACGACATGAAAACGGGGCTCGCTCAACTGGCTGTAGCCACGTCCGAGCTTCCACTCGGTTTCGTTCCACTCATAAGCCTTGGGCGTACTCACCACTTTGGCGAGGTCCATGCCAGCCAGCCCCGGGAAGGCGCGTGCCGCTTCAAGCGCCTTCGCTTCATCCAGCGTTCCCGCCATGACGCAGCCACTTTGCGCACCCTTCTCTCGCAAAACCCGGGTCAGGCGGCGCGTGTCGATGTCGGCTATGGCCACAATATTCTGGCTTTTCAGATAATCCGTGAGTGAAGATCCGGCACGAAAGTTTGAATACAAGCGGGGCACATCGCGCGCCACCAATCCTGCTGCATGGACGCGATCTGACTCAACGTCTTCTGGATTGATGCCGGTGTTGCCGATATGAGGATAAGTCAGCGTCACAATTTGACGTGAATACGAAGGGTCAGTCAGGATTTCCTGATAGCCGGTCATTGCGGTGTTGAATACCACTTCACCGGTTGTGATGCCGTCGGCGCCGATAGAAAGGCCGCGAAACACCGAACCGTCAGCTAAAACAAGGATGGCGGGCTGGGTACGAGACAAGGAAGACTCCGCAAGACTATAAACGTGGCGCTGGTGACAAAATTCAGGCGAGCCGCTTGCGCGAACCCGCCTGAACTTGAATGCAGCAATTATAGTCGATCCAGCCCCCCGCTTCAATGACTTCCGGGGCAGCTTCCCCTCGTATCAAGGGTGCAAATGATCCAATCCACCATCCATATCGATCTCGGTCAACTCGGTAAACCCACCGATACAGGCCCCTTCGATCATTATCTGCGGCACGGTTCGCGCACCATCGGTCGCCACGGCAAATTCTTTCATCGCCGCTTGGTCGAGATCGATACGGACTTCATCATAAGCAATCCCACGCTTATCGAGAAAAGCTTTGGTTTTCACGCAAATGGGGCATGTGCCCGTACTGTAAACCTTGACTGCGTTCATGGTTCTTTCCTGTTTTATACCGGTTTATTCAAGCGCAGTGAGTCGATCGCTGCTATTTCAAGTTCAATACGTCGCGCATATCGTACAACCCTGGCGTTCGGCCCTGTAACCATTTGGCCGCGCGCAGAGCGCCTTGCGCAAAGGTGGCGCGGCTGCTCGCTTTATGGGTCAGCTCAACCCGTTCGCCGATACCGGCAAATAAAAGCGTGTGGTCGCCCACGATGTCCCCACCCCGTATGGTGGAAAAGCCGATGGTTTGGGCGTCTCGCTCACCGGTCACGCCCTCGCGACCATAGACTGCGCAACTGGCCAGATCACGATTAATTGCATGGGCAACGGCCTGTCCCAAGCCCAGCGCGGTGCCGGAAGGCGCATCCACTTTGTGACGATGATGCGCTTCGATAATCTCGATGTCATACCCATCATCCAGCACCACGGCAGCCAATTCGGCCAGCTTCATCAGCAAATTCACCCCGACGCTCATGTTGGGAGCGAACACAATCGGGATCCGCTGTGCCGCAGCAGCGATACGTGCCTTTCCGTCTTCATCGAAACCCGTCGTACCAATAACCAGCGGCACCCCCACAGCGGTACACGCGTCGAGATAGCCAAAAGTGGCTTCCGGACGGGTGAAATCAATCAATGCCTGAGCGGCTTGCAAGGCAGTTGACGGCTGATCAGTTACCCACACCCCGCTTACCGAACCCCAGGCGGCGCCCGCATCCTGCCCTATTAGCAGGCTGCCAGCACGATCGATGGCCGCATGCAAGGTACAGCCCTCATCGGCGGCCACAGATTCGAGCAATGTCCGACCCATGCGACCGGACACGCCAGCAAGTGCGATCCGCACGGTCATCGCTTGTTGGTGCCTGACAGGGTCGATAACACTTTTTCCTCCACGATCAGCCAACGGCCGTCCCGATCAACCATCAGCAACTGCTTGACTACAGCATCACGATAACTGTCGGAACGAAAATACTGATTGAACGTCAACGTGACAGCGCCCTCTTCAGTCCGCTCGATAGAAGGAGCGTCAATCTTGATCTCAATATTTTTGGCCACACCAAACAACAATCGGCGGCGTTTTTCCCAGTCTGCACGGCTGTCTCCACCTGGCGGCATAAAGCTGGTGTCGTAGGAAGCAAAATAAGCGGCCGCGTCACGGCGCATCCATGCGCCAACCCAGGTATTCAGCGCCTTGATTACCGATTCATCACCTTTGTCCACTGCTTTGGATGTCCCGGGAAAAGACGGGACAACGTCCGGCTTGACTTGTTCGACATTGGTTTCAGATTGCAAGCTCAGTGCAGCAGGCGTGTGCGGATCAACATAGGCGGGTGCATTCGCGGGGCTGGGTAGTGCGGACACAATGCTGCTCGTTACAGCAGCAGACTGAACCGGTTGTGATGTCGGCGAAGCGGCTGGCTTCACGGCCAACGGCTGAACGACAGCCTTAGGTGACGCCTCAACAGGCGCTGGCTGAACAGGTTGCTGCGGGGTCGGCGAATGGACCGCCGAAATATCCTCGGCTGTTGGCGTCTGACGTGCAGGCAAGGGAA
Organism: Sulfuriferula multivorans; assembly: GCA_010365175.1. Taxonomy (GTDB): domain Bacteria; phylum Pseudomonadota; class Gammaproteobacteria; order Burkholderiales; family Thiobacillaceae; genus Thiobacillus. Next base: position 4,120 of record JAAFGW010000220.1, read on the forward strand.
TCGCCTCCACTGCAGCAATCGGGGCCATAGAAGATTCAGGCTTTTGAGTCGCCACAGCGGGCGGCACGGTAGGGGCAACCAGAGGCATATCGCCTTCGATCCGCGCCAGTATTTCACCGTCAAAAAACAACGCTATACGCTTCTGTTCGGCCAGCTTGCCCGCTTTGTAAAACACGTATACATAATCCCAGCGATCAGTACGGAACGGGTCGACCACCAGCGGCGTCCCCAGCAGGAAACGGACTTGAGAGCGGTTGAGACCCAGTTTCAGGCGAGAAACGTTTTCCTGATCCAGCGCATTGCCTTGCTGAACGTCAATACGGTGAGGGCCCAAGTGAACGCTGGAACACCCGGAAACCAGGCTTATAAGCAGAGCAGAAATCAGGAAATGACGCATAGCCAGGAAACCGGGAAGGTTGATCTGTTGGAAAAAAACGTATCATAACGTATTCGCGTTCTCAATCTGGAGACCCCATTGAGCAATCCATCCGATCTCAAAAGCATTGGTCTCAAAGCCACGCTGCCTCGCCTGAAAATTCTCGATTTATTCGAACAGAGCAACAAACGCCATATGACCGCCGAAGAAGTATACCGGCTGTTGTCGAACGAAGACTTGGATATCGGTCTGGCCACGGTCTACCGCGTGCTAACCCAATTCGAGCAGGCCGGGCTATTGATCCGCCACCATTTCGACAGCGATAAAGCCGTTTTTGAGCTCAACGAGGGTGACCACCACGATCATCTGGTCTGTTTGCAATGCGGAAAAGTCGAAGAGTTTCTGGACAGTGAAATCGAAAAACGCCAGCACCGCATTGCCAAGGAACGCGGTTTTTCCATCCACGATCACTCACTGCAGATTTACGCCGATTGCATCAAGGAAGACTGTCCCAATCGCAAGGCCAACGACTCCCGTCACCGTGCGTAAGGACTGATCGCCGCGCATAGCCCTGCCACGCCTTCGATCAGCCTTGGTGTGGGCCGATGCAGCAAGTCTGCATCCACGCTAACGAACGC
>JAAFGW010000221.1 GCA_010365175.1 Sulfuriferula multivorans
AATGTTGCCGGTTTGCCTGCCATCGCGTAGCCATTCCAACGTTGTGTGCGTATCGAGAGCTTACGCCGGTTTCTTTGTTAAGTGAACAGCATTGTGTCTGACCCCATTTATTGTTTCCATTTATTGCATTTATTGACCCCATTTATTTGGGCGCAACAGTGCAGGGCAGTTGCAATTTCTGCGTGAATACCACTTCGAGTTTTCCGAACGGGCGACAACCGCCGTCCCGATGTGATCCGCATGCTGGGCGATCGCGTCGAATGGGTCAGTCTCGATGGGGAATGGCAGCCCGGCCGGGTTGCTGGCGTAACCCGACTGGACTGATTTCGGGTGCGCCGCGGCCAGACAAGAGGGCCGCAGTAACAGTGTGTTTATTCCTGTTCGACTTCCAGAATCGCTAGGCTGATCTGCGGCCCCAGGTTGGTGTCCCACTCTATCCACTTCCGGTAAGCCTTGAGCTTTTCGGCCAGGACCGGCTTCATCTCGAAGTCGCTCTTGCCTTCGGCGTACATGCGCCGCACTTCGGACATCAGAATGTCGAAGTAGGCTTTTTGTTCGGCGACGAATTTACGGTCGCCGGTTTTGCCGTGGCCGGGTACATAGAGTCGGGCGTTGAGGGCAAGCGCGCGGTCGGTGGCCTTCATGACGCCTTTGAACGTGCCGTCTCGCAGGTTCATCGTCTGGCGGTTGAGTATGTTGTCGCCCGTGAAAAGGATGCTGTCTTCGACGATTTCGATCATCAGGTCAGTCTTGCTGTGTGCGTCAGTCGAGGAGTGAATGCGGAAGGTCTTGCCGCCGATCTTGAACTCCTGGCCGTCAGCCGCCTCGACCGTGGGGATCACGGCACGCGTGCCCTGGGTGTAGCCATTGGTCATGTTCGACATCAGCTCGAGCCAGAAGGCATCGGCGCCCGCGTTGGCCTGCTTGATCATGTCAGGGTGAGCAATGAGGGTGGCTTGTGGCCACATTTCCAGGATCGCCTGATTGCCGAGCCAGTGATCGCCATGAACGTGCGTATTAAATACGTGGGTGACTGGCTTTTTTGTCGTCTTGCGTAATTGCGCCACAACCATGCGTCCGGCCTGCACGCTGGAACCGGGATCGATCACCACGACGCCCTCGGCGGTAATGATCCATGCCGGATTGTTCATGAAGCTCTGGTTGGCGGCCGAAGGCAAGCCTTGCGGGCCATGGATGACGAAGGTGTTAGCACTGACCTGTTGCGCCGGGTAAAGACGGACGGTGTCCTTGGGGCCGGCCAGCACGGGCGTGCAGAAGAGGATGGCGGCGAACAGGGGGGCAAAGCGCATGAGAAATCTCCGTGGGACCTAAAAGACAAGTGTACTGGATGTCAGTAGTGTCCGGTTAAAGGTCCATAAAAATCAATTGGCTATCTGTTGGTGGTGTAATGGTTCTGGTGGTGTCTGGCTGAATAAATGGGTGAATTCACATTCCACCCCGAGTAAATGGGGTCAGACCATTTCCCGTATCGATGATGCGTTTTGAAGTGGGACATTCACAATCAGCAAGAATGTAACGCAACTGTCCGCTTTGGCCGACGAACTGCCGCTCGATACTAGCTGGCCCACCGGCTCTTCCTAGGCCTATTCGGCCGCCCACTTTTCTTGAAAGCGGTCATTTAAGGATTTGGATAAAACGAAGCTGTCGCTGCAGAAATGGGCATTCAAAAAGAGCGTAAGTTGGCCAAAGGCCGTCATCTAAGCAAGCACGGCAGTGGCCTAAACTTTGACACGCTATTGTTATTTAAGAAAGTTGCAGTTTATTGGCTATGGTCAAAAAAGGAGTGGGGATGGTACCGGCTGAACTCACAAAGACTTTTCAAAAAATGGGCATCGTCCCGGTAAACAGAATGTGGTATTTTTAACTACGCTCATTCGTGAGCAAGATGTGCCTGTCTGGGGCCGCCCAATAAAAAAGCCGGGGAAACCCGGCTTTTTTATTGGGCGGCAGCTTTACGCTGCCTGCACTGGAATCTCGTGGCGCGTGTCCAGAATGCAGTTGCCTTCGCCTATGTAAACCAGCTCCGGCGCATAGCGCGCCAGTTCCAGTTCGTTGTAGACCGCGTAGGTGGCGATGATGATGAGGTCGCCCGGATTCGCTTTATGCGCGGCCGCGCCGTTAACCGAAATAATGCCCGATCCGCGTGTTGCACGGATGGCATAGGTGGTGAATCGCTCACCGTTGGTCACGTTGTAAAGCTGGATCTGCTCGTATTCGTGAATATTTGCAGCGTCCAGCAGTGCTTCATCAATGGCACACGAGCCTTCGTAGTGCAGCTCGGAATGGGTGACGGTTGCCCGATGAAGCTTGGACTTGAGCATCGTTCTTTGCATGACGGTGCTCTCGCGAAAAGTGGACGACTATTATACCAAAAGGGTACAAATATAACTTCAGGGCATACGACTCCACACCGCTTTGCGGGACTTCAGCGCGTAGTGGATCGGAGTACCCCTCAAGGGGGTATTGAAAAGAATCCCTTAGGGCAAATTCCCTAACAGGGAAAAGTCGATGTTGTCGATCAACCGGGTTGAGCCCAGCCAGGCCGCGCCCAGTATTACCAGCCGGGTGCTGCCGGATGTGGGCGCCTGCAGGGTGGTGGCGTCGCGTAGCGCAACATAATCGACGCGCCAGCCCGCCATTTTCAGGTGGCGGCTGGCGGTGGCACACAAGGCTTCAAAATCGCGTTCCCCCGCCCCAATAGCGGCAACGATGGCAGCAAGCTGGCTCTGCAACTGGGCTGCCTGGAACCGTTCTGACTCGCTGAGATACGCATTGCGTGAACTCATTGCCAGCCCGCTGGCCTCTCGCAGGGTGTCGCCCGCCAGAATCTCGATGGGGAGGTTGAACTGCCGGACCAGTTCGCGAATGACCAGTAACTGCTGGAAGTCTTTTTTGCCAAAAACGGCCGTTTTGGGTTGAACCAGATTGAACAGTTTCAACACTACTGTAGCCACGCCGGTGAAATGGCCCTGGCGAAAGGCGCCGCACAAATCCTGTGTCAGGCTGTCAGGCGGGCGTGCCGTAAATGTCTGCGGCACTGGATAGACCTCGGCGACATCGGGCGCGAACACAATGTCGCATCCTGCAGCTTCCAGCCGCGCGCAGTCGGCATCCAGCGTGTGCGGATAACGCTCGAAGTCTTCGCCAGCGCCAAATTGCAGTGGGTTGACAAAGATGCTGGCGACGACGGGATGGCCGTGCTGTTTCGCCAGTTCAACCAGCGAGATGTGGCCCGCATGGAGGTTGCCCATGGTCGGGACAAACGCGATGTTTTTCTGCCCGGAGCGGGCGGCACGTAACTCGGCTACGGTGTGATAAAGCTGCATCAGAATGCGTGATCAGCGGTCGGGAAATTTCCGTTTTTAATGGCGCTGACGTAAGCGCGTGTCGCCGCTTCGATGCTATCGCTGCCGGCGAGAAAGTTTTTTGAGAACTTGGGCGCATGTGGGTATATCCCCAGCATGTCATACAGCACCAGCACCTGGCCGGAACAGGCAGCGCCTGCGCCTATCCCGATGGTGGGGATGGTCAGCGCGTCGGTGACGGCTTTTGCCACGGATGCCGGCACCATTTCCAGCACGATCAGGCCGGCACCCGCAGATTCCAGCGCGCGTGCGTCAGCCACTAACTGGGCGGCCGCAGCATCCTCGCGGCCCTGCACTTTGTAGCCGCCTAGCTGGTTGACTGATTGTGGCAACAAACCGATGTGTGTACACACCGGGATGCCGCGCTGGGTGAGAAAGGCCACCGTGTCGACCATGACCGCACCGCCTTCGAGTTTGACCATGTGCGCGCCTGCCGCCATCAAGCGTGCCGCAGAGGTGTAGGCGCGCTCGGGCGAAGGCTGGTAGCTGCCAAATGGCAGGTCGGCGACGATGAAGGCGCGTTCGGTACCCGCCGCCACGCAGCGCGTGTGATAGGTCATTTCGGCCAGCTTGACCGGCAGCGTCGAGCTGTGGCCCTGGATCACCATGCCGAGCGAGTCGCCGACCAGCAGCACATCGACTTCGGCTGCATCGAGCACGCGGGCGAAGCTTGCGTCATAGCAGGTGAGCACGGCGATTTTCTCGTCGCGCTCGCGCATTGCCTTGAGTGTGGAAAGTGTAATGGCCATCGTGATGAACGTGCGCTTATGCCGCGCGGCTGAAAAATTCGCGCGGGCCGCGCATTTTTGTCATGCGTTCCAGCAGCAGTCCGAAATCTTCATCGCTCTCGGCGAAGTTGAGATTGCTGGTATTGATGATTAATAGCGGCGACGCATCGTAGCGGTGGAAAAACTCACTATAGCTGTTGGCCAGGCGTTGCAAATAGCCCGCGTCCATGCCGCGCTCGAATTCCACCCCGCGCCGGTTGACGCGTTCTTGCAGCACGTCGATGGGCGCTTGCAGGTAAATCACCAGATCGGGCGTGGGCGCTTGTACGGTCAGGTCGGCATACACTTTTTGGTACAGCTCGAATTCGTCGTCGTCCAGATTCAGGCGTGCGAACAGCATGTCCTTGTCGATCAGGAAGTCGGATACGGTGCCGGCCCGAAACAAATCCCCCTGCGCCAGCTCACGTATTTGACGCGAACGCTCGAATAGAAAATGCAGCTGCGTGGGTAACGCGTAGCGCTTGGGCTCCTGATAAAAGCGCGGCAGGAAAGGGTTGTCGCTGGCGTTTTCCAGCAGGGTGTCAGCACTCAGATGTTCGGCCAGCTTGTGCGTGAGGCTGGTTTTTCCCGCGCCTATTGGGCCTTCGACGACGACGTAACGATACCGGTTAAGACTCATGCGTTGACGGCCGCAGCAGGCGGTGGGAGGACGGTAATGTGTTGGTCGGCACATGCTGCAAGCCAGTCGGCAGCCGGGCCGCGCCCCGGAATGACGGTGCCGGGCGCAATCTCAAGCAAAGGCAGCAGCACAAAGCCGCGCTCACACATGCGTGGGTGTGGCAGCGTGAGGGCTTCTTCATGAAAGTGCGCGTGTCCATACAGCAGCAGGTCAAGATCCAGGGTGCGCGGGGCATTGCGAAAACTGCGCTCGCGGCCATGTCGGTGTTCGATGTCGAGCAATGCATCCAGCAGTGCGCGCGGCGCGAGGGAGGTTTCCACCTGGGCGACGGCGTTGAT
>JAAFGW010000222.1 GCA_010365175.1 Sulfuriferula multivorans
CGAGCAGGGTGTGGGCGCGCGTGATGTCGAGGGCATAGTGGTCGTTGGCGCGGTCGATCATCCACGGCTTGATGAACGGATCCTGGCCGGGGATGTGGTCCTGAACCCACGCGCCAGCCTTCGCGATCGGCCCAGGGACATTGTGCGTCTCCCACGACTCGTCGCGAATCAGCCGTGAAAACGTATGCTGAAGTTCATCGTAGCTCAGCGCCTCCGGCTCGCCGATGAGGATCGCCACCTCCGGCGGCAGTTTGGCGCGGCGCTCCACGGCACGCTCGATCGCGTCCACCGCGTCATCCAGATGGATGAAGGCCTGGCCGTGCGAAGTCTCGCCGGAATAAAGATGACCAGCGAGTTGACGCTCGTAAATGCGCTGAATCTGATGCGCCAGTGGCGGCGCATGGCAGACATCGTCGTAGACGCCGGCGAAGCGCAGGATCACGGCGGGAATTTCGCCACGCTCTGCCCGGATAAGCGCCTCGGTGCGGACCTTCGATTCCGGATAGGCCCAGGTCGGCCCGATCGGCGAGTCCTCGGTGAGGAACACACCCGGCTCGCCCGGCCGGTGCACGAGCATGGTGCTGGCGAAAATAAATTGCTCGACCGCGAAGCCCTCGCGCTGCCCGCGCAACATGCGTCCCGTGCCTTCGCGCAGGCCGCGCAGCAAACGTCCCGTGCCCTCGACTGTGACCTCATCGTATTTCGGGCTCGGCTTGCCGAGGAAATCATAATAGGCGGCCAGATGAACTACCGCAGCGATATGGGTACCGTGGTGTTCCCGCAGGATACGCAGTCCCTCGCGCACGCTGTCATCGGAAGTCATGTCGACGGGGATGTGCGTACAACCCGGTGGCGGGGGACTCGGCGCCTTGCGGTCGAAGCCCACGACATCGCTGAAACGTCTGGTTAGCCGCTCCATTACCGCGGTGCCAATGCGTCCATTGGAGCCGGTGATCAGGACGATCTTTTTTTCTGGTTTCATGGCGGGAGTTCCCTAAAATTAATGCAGCGCATGGCACACATTCTTATTCCATCACGGCCCGTCACTTCAGCTGGGCCAGCATATATTCCACCGCTGCTCTGATGGCAGCCTCCGGTATATCTCCGGGCGGATCGCTTCATCAACAACAGACGCACCCGGCGCACTACGGCGTTTGGCGTCTTTGTGCTCACTCGGGGAGAGGGTGGCTTCGACTTTTTTGTCATGATGTGCCTGTCTTCATTGAGGCGGTTTGATTTAGCGCTTGCCTAAGACTGACTTTCCAATTTTTTCACCGTAGTTGCATTGATGTTGGTGATAAGCCTCTTTTGTGGTTTTAACATTCTCTTTAAAGCGCGGATCCTGAGGCCGTTCGTGACTATTAACATAGTAAGCAACATCCCAGGCCTGCTGCTCAGTCAAACTGCCTCCTTTACCTAAAGGCATGTTGGCATGTATGAAGGCCGCGGCCGTATTGACACGGTGCATGCCTGCACCCCAATTAAAAGAATCGTCGCCCCATAAAGACGGAAATACCACTTTGCCATTTTGTTTTCTGCCTTCGCCTTTGTCACCATGACACAAAGCACAGTTGTTAACGAAAACCTGTTCGCCGCGTTGATAATCCGGCTTGTTTTCAGGCTCATCTAATTTGGGATAACCGCGCCCGGGCAAGTCAACGCCGGTTGGCGCGCCTTCAGCAAGCCAATAGGCATAGCTCATTAAGGCCTTTAGTTCCTGACTATCAGCGGGGGGCGCCGATCCGTTCATGCTGTAGGTGAAGCAACCCTGAATACGTTCTTCCATGGTGTTGACCATTTTGTTTTTACCGCGATAGGCGGGATATTTGCCCCAGGCTGCCCACAGCGGTGCGGAGTTGGCCAGGCGTCCGGCGTCGAGATGGCAATTGACACAATTCAACTTGTTGCCGACATATTTGGGCGCGTATTTTCCTGTCTCGGTAAACACTTGTTTACCGAGACGGACCATGTCACCAAATTCGCCTTTGGGCATCGTGTCTTTTGGCGGTGGTAGATAGGGCTTGGTTACAATCGGTTCGGTGACGGCATGTGCGCGTTGAGTACTATCGGCCATCACTGCCTGGCTCAAGGCAATCATGCTTAAGCCCAAGAGTAATTGTTTGCTATTCATCATGATGTCCTCTTTTATTTGTATGTGGTGGGTGACTGTTCGGAGAGATAGTCAGCGACCGCTGTGATCTCCGACTCGTCTAAATCCGCCACCACCGCTTGCATCAAACCAATGGGGTCATTAGTGCGTTCACCCTTGCGCCAGTGCTCGAGTTGCTTTTTGATATAGCTGGCGGGTTGGCCGCTAATAGCGGGAAAGTTGGGTGCAATCCCCCGGCCTTGATCACCATGACACTGAAAACAGGCGGGCATGCCCACCGACCATTTACCTTCTTTTGCCAGAAACTCTCCCGTTGTAGTTTGAGACGGGCTTTTCTTCGCAGAAGTGATTTTGGGTAAGGGGAGTTGAGCGTAATAGCTGGCGACGGCCTTGATTTCATCTTCTGATAAGGCAGAAGCAAAGGGTTGCATGATGGGGTTAGGGCGACGTTTGTTGGCAAAATCATGGAGTTGTTTAACCAGATACGCCAACGGTTGCCCGGCCAGATAGGGGTAGCCCGCCGCTTCGTTGCCCTGTCCTTTATCTCCATGACAAGATATACAGGCCACCGCACCTTTGCCATTACCCTGGCGGGCAATGGTTTCGCCGGATGGCGCAGCATTGACGTAAGCGGAAAAAACCAGCAAGTTTATTGCCAGAACCATGGATCGAGTCATACTTTTATTCATTATTGAAAATCTCCTGGTAGTCAATTAAGGTGGTGTTTTACCGAAGGCTGGTGTTGATGAATGATTGCTGAGTTGTTTACGTCCAGCATTTGCAGTTCCGCTTCCGTCGGTTGCTTCCGGACCACCACTTCATCGTCCACGATCAAATTAGGTGAATGCCGGATCGAAAATTTTTCGACGAGATCGACGGGGTCTTCAACGCAATACACGCGGTACGTAATCCGCAACGATTCGAGTTCTGTTTCCATGTTTTTACGGTGGCTACAAGCTTTCGTCGCGATAATCATTACGTCCATAGCTGTCTCCAAAAGAACTTCGGCGGCAGAACCGAAACCATGGCCGGCGCAGGTCGCATGTCAGGTCATATTCACTTCTTTGTGCCCGCTCGGGTGCGGGGTCTGCTCGCCGGTTAGCGCCGCCTTGGCCATGTTGAAGAGTTGCTTCATCCTGCTTTCTTCCACGTCCCAGTACTCGGCGTGACGAATCTCGACTGCAAGCAGTGCAAGATCCGGATCAGTCGGGCCGTCAGGAAACCAGTCCTGGGCGGCAGGCGACCAAAGCTGCTCAACCTTGGCAGGGTCGTGCGTCACGCGGGCAACGCCGGCGATTGAAACATAGCGGTCGTCATCCGGGCTGGCATACGACACGTTGACGTTGCCATCCTGACGTAGGCCGTTGGCAAGCTCTGATTTTTCAAAGATAAAGAAGTAAAGCACCGACGCCTGATCGAGCGATTTGTTTTGCGTCGTCAACGGGTGACTGTAGAGCATGCCGTCATTGTGACGGTGCGTGAGCATGCCAAAGCGAATGTCCTTGATTAAGTCCCAGAGCGTGTTGTGGTCGGATTTCGAGTCGTTCATGGAATCTCTCCTGTCAGGTGGTGGTGTCAAACATCCAAAATACTTTGCGAACGTGGCGACAGCCCGCTATTACGGCGCCGCATTCAAACCGCTCTCGATGGCTTTGATTACCTTTTCTTCAAGCTCTTTTGCCGGCGCTTCGGCCTTGCTGCCCTGGGCGATGAAGCTTGGCCGGACAAACAGGATGGTGGCTCGCCCCGCCTTTTGCGTGAGGGTAAGATGCAGTGGACACATCGCCAGCATCGTCGGATCGGCATTGCTGATCTTGATGGCCAAAGCACCATTGCAGAAAACCATGCTTTTGATGCCTTCCAACTGGTTAAGATTAAAATCTTTAACCGCGTTTTTCTTTGCGAATTTTGTTAAATTCTCCAGCATGTCGACTTCATACACCACTTTGAAGCCATTGCCTTCCAATGCTTTAAAAACACGCTTGTAGGCGGTCTCCAGACTTTGGTCAACGGATTTCCCGTAAACCGCGGGGGATTCGGCGAAGGCGTTTAAGCTGACCAGCGCGAGTAAAAATACAAGTATTGACTTCATTCAGGCTCTCCTAAAAAACTGTTGATTACGCGCGGTCAAACCCATTCGCCACGTTCAGATTGACGTTTTTGTGCTGAAGAAAGCGTGCAGCTCCGCTTCCGTCGGTTGCTTCCGGAACACCACTTCATCGTCCACAATTAAATTCGGTGAATGCCGAAGCGAAAACCTCTCGACCAGATCAGGGTGGTCTTCAATGAAATACACGCGATAGGGGATATGCAAGCACTCAAGTTCTTTTTCCAGGTCCGGACGATGGGTGCAAGCCTTCGTCGCGATAATCTTTACGTCCATACATTCCTCCAAAATACCTTGGCGGTAAACCCGGCGCCATGCCCGGAGAAAAACCCGGCGGGTTATCCGCCGGGGTATACCAACTTATTTCATCCCGGATGAAGCGGGCATGTCCTTGCGCATCTGATCTATCTGCTTGCGCATCTGATCTATCTGCTTGCGCATCTGATCTATCTGCTTGCGCATCTGGTCCATCTGCTTGTTCTGTCCGGCGTCCGTCATCGCGCCCTTGCCCATCATGCTCGACATGTTTTCCATCATGCTGCCCATTTGCTTCGTCTGCTTCGACATTTTCTTCATGGCATCCGGGTTCAGATCACCCTTTTCCATCATGCCGGACATCTCCATCATCTCCCCTGACATGTCATGCATCACAACAGCGGCACAAGTCCAAGTCTCGTCGACCTGCAGATACCATTACTGCGGCTTCCCACCCATATCCAGCGGCTTACCCTGCGCAAGAGACGTGACATAACTGACAAGCTGCGTTAGTTGCTCACTGCCATAGGCGGGCGGCTTCCCCTCAAGCCCACCTGCGATGCAGTGCCTGATCTGGTGTTCCAGTGTGATCACCTTGTTTCTCTTTGCATTGAAGCGCGGAAAGATCGTCGCGGCGTTGGAAAGGCTGGGGATTGCCG
>JAAFGW010000223.1 GCA_010365175.1 Sulfuriferula multivorans
CTGAAATTGCACAGCCTGAAACAGCGCAAGCTGAAGCCCCCCAGGCAAACCTGCTTCAACCCGAAGCCGCCCCGGCAGCGAGTGCTTCGATTGCCCCCACAACTGCTGACGCCCCCACAGCTGCCGATGCCCCCACAGCTGCCGATGCCCCCAAGCCAAGCTTGTTTGCACGCCTGAAACAAAAACTGCAACGGGGTAAAGAACCCGCTGCTCTGGTACTCGCGGCAGTCCCCGATCAGGCTGTGGGTGCCACACCCGCCCGGCCACCTGTCGAAGCCGCCGCGGAAGAGGGCGACGAATCTCACAAACCCAAACTGGTCAGCCGTTTGCTCGGCACCTTGTCCAAAAAATGGGTGTGGATACCCAGCGTGAGCGTGGCCATATTTGCGGTTATGGGCACGCTGTCATTCATGCTCATGCAGTCGAAACAGACCGCCCATGAACTGCAGGCCGAACTGGCCTCCGCCAAGAAACAGCTCAAGCAAGTGCCAGTCAAGCCAGAAATGGTTCCACCGTTGTTGGTGGCACATCGGGATGTGGCCCCGCACGACGTTAACCAGGAAGAAGCCTCCTCGCAAGAAGCCGAAGGCAGCTCGCCCAGCGCAAACGTCGATATGGATTGCGACATATCAGACAAGGCCAGCGTGGCCAAAAACCTGAAAAACTGTATCGAAGCGTTTAACCAGGCCACAGCTCGCTAGCTGTCGTTTCTCAATAGGGTGTTCACCCGAGTTATCGCCAGCCCGGCAGCAAACCGCTTTGCCATTTACACACCGTTATCTCGGCCTGGATCTGCACTCCATCAACCCACGCATTAAGCATCCTTGCAGCATCGGGCCAAGATTTCCCCGTGTTGCAAAAAGTCCATAATTGGACTATGTTGGCATTATCAGTACAAGACGACACTGTCGTGGAGGCCAGATGCCAAACACCGCTCAAGCCATCAAAACGCAAAGCAAACCCAGCAGTCGTGAAATATCGGCTGCCGGCCTGCGCGCGTTCTTCAACATCGCACGCGACTGGGGGCTCAACACCGACGAACAGATGGTGCTGCTGGGCGCACCCGGCCGGTCGACTTTTTTCAAATGGAAATCCGCTCCCGAAACCGCCGACCTCAAGCGCGACACCCTTGAGCGCGTGTCCTACTTGTTGGGTATCTACAAGGCGCTGCAGATCCTGTTGCCGGCCACCGCGGCGGCCGATGACTGGGTGAAAAAGCCCAACACCGCGTCGCTGTTTGGCGGCAAAAGCGCGCTTGAGCGCATGCTCGGCGGCAACGTCGCCGACCTCTTGGCCGTGCGCCAGTATCTGGACGCCCGGCGCGGCGGCTGGGCTTGAGTTACCCAAACAAAACGCTGAAGTGGAACCCGGCCTGGCGCGTCATCCCCAGCCGGTTTCCTTCCGTCGGCCTGTTCGAACGCGTCGCCCGCCCCGAAGACTTCGACGCCCTCTATGCGCTGGAAGCGATGACCAACGACCGCATCCGCGACGAAGTCGGCGAGATCAGCCTGGTCCCGGCCGACGAGCGGCTGTTCGGCCCCGGTAGCACCTGCATCATGGCCGCCTTCACCCATCTCAACCCGCATGGCAGCCGCTTTAGCGACGGCCGCTACGGCGTGTTTTATTGCGCCCGCAAGCGCGAAACAGCCATCGCCGAAACCCAATACCATTCGGCCCTGTTTATGGCCGCCACCGCCGAGCCGCCCATGCGCTTGCAAATGCGCTTGGTTAGCGTGGAAGCCAACGGCAAAGTGGACGACCTGCGCAAGGCCAGCCAGGCCGAGCCCCGCATCGTTGACCCCAACGACTACGCTTACCCACAATCGATCGGGCGAACCCTGAGGGCAGAAGGCGCGCAAGGCATTTTGTATCCATCGGTGCGCCACCCCACGGGCGAATGCCTGGCGGCTTTCCACACCACACTGCTTAAAAACTGCCTGCACGCCGCCTATCTGGAATACAACTGGAACGGGCAGGGCATCGATGCGGTGTTCGAGGTCAACCAATTGCTGTGAACATGTCGATTAAATTTACTTTAATCGACACATTCCATTGACGTGTCGATAGCATCGTCCTATTCTTCAAACGTGTCGATTTAATCGAAGAATAAAAACATGAGCGCCACCGTGAACTGGAAGCCGGACCAACCCTACAACGACCTGCCGCGTTTGCCACCTGCAGCCGAGCTCGATACCAAGCCCGTGCTCAGGCAATGCATCAAATCCAACACCGCGTTGGCTGAGTTGAAGCAGGCCGCAGAACTGATCCCCAATCAGGCCATGCTCATCAACACGCTGCCGCTGCTGGAAGCGCGCGCCAGTTCCGAAATCGAAAACATCGTCACCACCACCGACAAGCTGTTCCGACATATCCAGGCCGACGAGAAAGCAGACGCTGCCACCAAGGAAGCCCTGCGTTATCGCCGCGCCTTGTTCGAAGGTTTTTACTCCCTGCAGGATAGGCCGCTCACAACCCGCACTGCCGAAGCTATTTGTAGCCAGATCAAGGGCCACGAAATGAGTGTGCGCAAAGTACCGGGCACCGCCCTGCAAAATGATCGCACCGGCGAAATCATCTACACCCCGCCAGCTGGCGAAGTGGTGATACGCGACCTGCTCGCCAACTGGGAACGCTTCATGCACGATGAAGATGAGCTCGATCCACTCATCCGACTGGCTGTCGGGCATTACCAGTTCGAAGTGATCCACCCCTTTAACGACGGCAATGGCCGCACCGGGCGCGTGCTCAACAGTTTGTTCCTCATCCAGGAAGGGCTGCTCAACCTGCCCATTCTTTACCTCAGCCGCTACATCATCCAGCACAAGGCCGACTACTACCGCTTGTTGCACCAGGTCACCGCCGAGAATGCATGGGAAGACTGGCTGCTCTACATGTTGCGCGGCATCGAAGACACCGCCCGTTGGACCACCGCCAAGATCGCCGCATTACGCGCGCTGGCCGATCACACCGCTGTGCGGGTGCGTGATCAGCTGCCCAACATCTATAGCCGCGAACTGGTCGACACCATCTTCGAGCAGCCTTACTGCCGCATCGACAACCTGGTCGAAAAGGGTATTGCCAAACGTCAGACCGCCTCGGTCTATCTAAAAAAACTGGTCGAGATTGGCGTGCTTTCCGAGCAACAGGCAGGCAGGGAAAAGCTGTTCATCCACCCCAAGTTGGTGCAATTGCTGCAGCGCGAACAGAACGATTTTGAACCGTATCAATAGCCCAACCGCCCATTTTGTGAAAGGGCTATTGAGCAACTGCCTCCACGCCGCCTATCTTGAATAAAACTGGAACGGGCAGGGCATCGATGCGGTGTTCGAGGTGAATCAGGCTTCATAACCATCGCCGTCATGGCACAGTGCCACACACGTGGTGGAGCAAGGGAAATATGTCCAAATCGCTTTTTGCCAGCCCCGAAGGCTGGATACTGGGTATCGGCTTGACGCTGGTCAGCCTGTTGTTCCTGGGACTCGGCATCGGTTGGCATCTGTTTCCCGACAGCGTGCTCACCTACGCGGCCATGACCGGGCTGAACCTGACCATCGGCCGGGCGGCGGGGATGACCTTTGGCTACGCCAGCGGCTTGGGCCATGCTCAGGTGGTGCCGCTCAACATGCTGCTGCAAACGATTCAGGTGCTGGTGGTGTATCCGCTGTTTGTGCTGAGCTCGCGGCAGCTGATTCGGGTGCCGCGCCTGCAGTCTTTTCTGACACGCATGCAACGCGCTGCCGAAACCCACGGCGGCACCGTGCGCAAGTTCGGTATTGTCGGCCTGTTCGTCTTTGTGTTCGTCCCGTTCTGGATGACTGGCCCGGTGGTCGGTTCCATCATCGGCTTTCTGATCGGGTTGCGCCCGTGGGTGAATATCGTCACCGTATTGGGGGCGACCTACGTCGCCATCGGCGTGTGGGCGCTGCTGTTAAACGAGCTCAGCGCCTGGGCCGCCACCGTGAACCACTTTGCGCCCTATGTGCTGGTGGTCGCCATCGCGCTCATCGTCGTAGCCATGCAGTGGCTGGCGCGGCGGCGCGACCGGGAAACGGCCGAGGGGCACTGAGCTCAACAGCTTATTGAGGCACCACCCGCGCGTTATCGCCGCTGCCCTCGACCCTTACCCTCATCCAGCTTCTGAGTCGGGAATCGATGGGCTGCAACAGCGTGACTTCACCGCCGGTGTCCATTCTGACCGTCACGCGCTGCGCGTCCTGCTTTTTCATCTTGCTTTCAACTGCAGTACCCGCGACCGCACCGGCCGCCGCACCCAGCACCGCACCCAGCGTGGCGCCGTCGCCCTTGCCGATCTGCGAGCCGAGCAGGCCGCCCGCCACCGCGCCAACCGCCGTGCCAATGCCCAGCTTGTAGTTTTCGTCCACCTGGACCACTTCCAATGCCGTGATTTTGCCGTAGCGATCGTTATGGCTCGACACCGGACCCGAGTTGCCGCCATATGTTGGACCGCCGCCCAACTTGGGCATGTCGGAACAGCCGCCCACCACCATCGAAAACAGAATTGCCGGTACCAGTATGTATGGTTTCATTTTCATTCCTCAAAATTTAAGAATCAGCCCACTAGGCGGCATGATTCTCCAGCCAGTGACCATACTCCAAATCTAGACCCCGGTGGGCCTGACCACAAGGCCGTTCTGCATCGGGTGCACCCTCCGGGCAAAAGGCGCGTAAGGTATTTTGTATCCATCGGTTCGCCATCCCGCTGGCGAATGCCTGGCAGTGTTTCGCACGACACTGCTTAAAAACTGCCTGCACGCCGCCTATCTGGAATACAACTGAAAAGGGCGGGGCATCGATGTGGTGTATGAGGTAAATCGGGTGCTGTAAGGGCAGGGCGACTGACGTTTAGCGTACCGATGGCACTGGCACATATAAAAGGAAAAGCACGCGGTCTGTGCGAAGATTCGGCTAAGAAGAAAAAAGGGGGCGTTTTGGCACCACAGCCGGAACAACAAGCGAGGGGGAATATCGACCGGCTGCTAGAGGCGGCAGGCTGGCACGTCTGCGATGCAGACGCTGCCAACATCCACGCCTCGCGTGGCGTCGCGATCCGTGAATTCCCGCTGCCCGGTTACGGCTTTGCCGTCTATCTGCTGTATGTGGATGGC
>JAAFGW010000224.1 GCA_010365175.1 Sulfuriferula multivorans
ACAACCACAGCGTATTCGGCTTTGTGCCGGGACAGGGATTTGGCGCGATATTCGCCGACCTCAGCCCTGCCGCGGTACTGCCGGTGATTGCGGCGAATCTGGCGGTGGCGAGTGGACCCTATGGGGCGGAGCTGATTTATGGTCTGCCGACAGCCGCCTTGCCGCTGCCCGCTCGCTTGCCGAGCCAGCACACGCTGGCGCAGATCACCCGGGCTATCCATAGCGGTCGCAAGCTACGTGTGGCTTACCGCTCGCTGTCAGACCGCGACAGCCACAACGAACGGATGCTGGAGCCGCACAGTCTGGTGAATACCGGCATTCGCTGGCATATCCGTGCGTATAACGAGGAGACCTGCGATTTCCGTGACTTTGTGTTGTCGCGGATCGTCGAGGCGGAATGCCTGGATACGCCGGCTGAGTCGAATCAGCAATATGACGACGACTGGGTGGAAAGCGTGAGCCTGAAGCTGGCCCCGCATAGCGGACTGGATGTGCTCAAACGGGAGAGTTTGCTGCTGGACTATGGCGCGAAGGGCGACATTATCGAAGTCAATGTACGACGCGCCTTGCTGGGTTATGTATTGCAGCGCCTGAACGTCGATACCACGCCGGATCACGCGATGAACCCGAACGCCTACCAACTGATGTTGCTGAACCGGGATGAGATCGAGCAGTTTGCGGCGTGGGCGTTTTACTA
This sequence comes from Sulfuriferula multivorans, assembly GCA_010365175.1. Taxonomy (GTDB): domain Bacteria; phylum Pseudomonadota; class Gammaproteobacteria; order Burkholderiales; family Thiobacillaceae; genus Thiobacillus. Next base: position 698 of record JAAFGW010000224.1, read on the forward strand.
GTACGGATCAAGGGCACCTCTAAAAATTCAGAGTTCGCCCAAATGCAAGGCGTGGGAAAAATTTCGCAGCGCCGCATATGGTTGATATGTAAGCGGGAAATTTTTCCCGCAACGCCGCAGTTGGGATGAAATCTGGATTTTTAGAGGTGCCCTTAAGCGATCAGGTCGATCAAACCACGCAATGCCGCAGCGACTGCACGCGAGCGGATTTCCTCGCGGTCACCGCCGAGGCGGCAGGTGGATGACATCAAGGTGCCATCGGCCAGCGCCCAGCCATAACACACCAGACCCACCGGCTTTTGCGGGGTACCTCCGCCGGGGCCGGCAATGCCGGAAATGGCGAGTGCGGCTTGCGCGTGGCTGTTGGCCAGTGCGCCGGCCGCCATGGCGCTGGTGACTTCTTCGGAGACGGCACCGTGCATGGCTAACAGTTCTTCTGGCACACCGAGCATTTCGATCTTGGCATCGTTGGCATACGTAATGAAGCCACGCTCGTACCAGGTGGAACTGCCGGGGATGGCGGTGACCAGTTGCCCAACCCAGCCACCGGTGCAGGATTCGGCGGTGGCCAGCATCCAGCCACGTGCGCGCAGCTTGTCGCCCAGTTCGATGGCGAGCTGATTCAGTTCATCGTCGCTTACACGAGCCATTGCAGTCCTTTCAGGGCGGCGATTGCATAGCCTGCTGCCAGCAGATCATCAAACATGACGCCGAAGCCATTTTTCATGTGGGCATCGGCCTGGCGGATCGGCCAGGGTTTCAGAATATCGAATAGACGGAATAACCCAAACGCTATGGCAATCCACACCCAGCCCGCCGGCGTAAACACCGCCGGTATAAACAACAACACCAGCGCAAATGCAACGATCTCGTCCCACACCATGCCACCGTGATCGGCCACACCGAGCGCACGGCCGGTGCGGCCACAGGCCCACACCCCGAGCAGAAAAGTGGCGATGATGAGTACGATCTGGTTCGGCAGGTCAGGCGCGATAGCGATGATGAGCCAGAACAACGGTAGCCCCAAGAGTGTGCCGACCGTGCCGGGCGCCTTGGGCGCGAGGCCGCTGCCGAAACCGAAGGCAATCAGATGCGCGGGGTGCGCAAATAGAAATTTAAGATTCGGCTGCAAAGTGGTTGTATCCCGTATGTTCTATCGACATGGGTTGGCCGTCGGCGTCCATTACGGTGAGCCCGGATTCGGCCGTGATGCAGCCGACGCGCGTGACGGCAGTGTCTACCGACGCGGCTGCGGCCAGCACTGCGTCGCGTTGGCTGGCCGGCGCGGTGAAACAGAGTTCGTAATCATCGCCACCCGCCAGAATGCAGTCGCGTGCGACGGCTTCATGCAGATAGCCTTGCACGACAGGGTGTGTGGGTAACGCGGCAAATTCGAGCGTGGCACCGACTTGAGAACGCTCAAGAATGTGTCCGAGATCGCCCAACAGGCCATCCGAAATATCGATCGCGCTATGGGCGATGCCGCGTAGCGCAATGCCGAGCTCTACGCGTGGCATGGGCAGATAAAGCGCAGGCAGGACTTTGGCGGCATCAATCTGCTCCATGAACAAACGGCCTTGACGATAGGCCAGCGCCATCGCCGCCGAACCCAGTACGCCTGAAACCCAGATATCATCGCCGGCCTGCGCGCCGTCGCGACGCAGCGCCTGCCCGGGGGGCACTTCGCCCATCACCGTGATACTGAGAGTGAGCGCGCCGCGCGTGGTATCGCCGCCGACCAGTTCGATACCATGCAGATCGGCCATACGAAAAAAGCCGCGCGCAAACGCGGTGAGCCAGGCATCGTTGACCTCGGGTAGTGCGATGGATAGCGTCGCCCAGCGCGGCGTGGCCCCCATCGCCGCGAGGTCGGACAGGTTCACTGCCAACGACTTGTGGCCGATGCCAGCGGGGCTGTCCTGCGGCGAAAAATGTCGGCCTTCGAGCAGCATGTCGCTGGAGACGGCGAGTTGCATGCCCGGCGTAGGTGCCAACAATGCGCAATCATCGCCCACACCCAACACCGCGTCAGGGGTGGTGCGGGTGAAGTATTTAGCGATGAGGTCGAATTCCATGGGTTTAGAGGGCGTTAACACAGCGGCGAGGGCGCGGGGTGCCACTCAAACCGTGTTATGCCTTGGCTTGTTTGGCGTGTGCAATTTCGACAGCACGTACATCCTGCGCGAACTTGTCGAGCACGCCATTGATGTATTTATGACCGTCGGTGCCGCCGAATTTTTTCGCCAGTTCAACGCCTTCGTTGATGGCAACGCGCCACGGTACGTCGAGGCAGCTCACCAGTTCATACGCGCCGATCAGCAGAATGCCACGCTCAATCGGGGAGAGCTCGGCTATCGGACGGTCGAGACAAAGCGAAATGCGTGTACTCAACAGGTCCTCATCCTTGATTACCCCGTATAGCAGCGTGCGGAAATAGTCCTCGTCCACACGCTTGAACTGCGGGTCTTCCTTGAGGTTGGCGGCGATCAGCGTGATGTCGGCGCCGCCCACCAGCCAGGCGTAGACGCCTTGCAGGGTGAATTCACGGGCATTTTTACGGGAACCGGCCATCTCAAAGTCGCTTCAAAAGATTGGCCATTTCAACGGCCACGCGTGCAGCATCACTGCCTTTTTCTGCCATGCGAATGTGGGCTTGCTCGACGCTATCGACGGTGAGGATTGCGTTGGCAATCGGGATGCCGGTTTCCAGTTGCACATCGAGAATGCCGCGCGCAGAGTGGTTCGAGACCAGCTCGAAGTGATACGTATCGCCGCGCACTACAGCGCCGAGTGCGATGAGGGCGTCGTAATTTCCTGATTGCGCCATTTTTTGCAGCGCGAGCGGATGCTCAAGCGCACCCGGCACGTCGACCAGCAGGACATCGTCTGAAGCGACGCCCAGTTTAACCAGCTGCGTTTGGCAGGCTGACAACAGGCCCTCGCAGATGTCTTTGTTGAAACGGCTCATGACGATGCCAATTTTGAGGCCTGCGCCCTGATAGATGGGGTCGAGTTCGGATAGGTTGTTGCTGGTGCCCATGGGGTGCCCTTTCAGAGGTGGTCTGTTTATATTGGCGGAACAAGGGTTCGATCAAACTAAGCCTTTTCAGCATAGCCGGTAACTTCCAGACCGAAGCCATCCATTGCAGGCATTTTGCGCGGGCTGGCCAACAGCTTCATTTTTCCAACGCCGAGGTCGCGCAGAATTTGCGAGCCGATGCCGTAATCGCGCAGATCGTATTTTCGGTCGGTGGCCGGTGCCGGGTTGATACGCTCGAGCAGTGCAGCGGCTGTTTCCGGACGATGCAGCAGTACGATCACACCGCATTGCGATTCGGCTATACGTTCCATCGCGCCCAGAATCGGCCACGAGTGACCGCCGCCGGTGACATCGAGAAAGTCCATCACCGAGAGCGGTTCATGCACCCGAACCAGCGTTTCCTTGTCTGCCAGGATCTCGCCCTTGACCAGTGCGAGATGCGTTTCATTGGCACATTTGTCGCGGTAGGCTACCAGACGGAATGCGCCGTAGACGGTCTGGATCAGACGGTCAGCGGCGCGCTCAACCAGGCTTTCGGTCTGGCTGCGGTAATGGATCAGGTCGGCAATGGCGCCGATTTTCAGGCCATGCTCAAGTGCGAACGGAATCAGGTCGGGCAGCCGCGCCATGGTGCCGTCGTCCTTGAGGATTTCACAGATCACCGAGGCGGGCTCCAGTCCCGCCAGCCCGGCCAGATCGCAGCCGGCTTCGGTGTGTCCAGCGCGCACCAGCACCCCGCCGGGCTGCGCGCGCAGAGGGAAAATGTGACCGGGCTGGACGATGTCGCTGGGCAGGGCATTGCGTTTGACCGCAGCTTGAATGGTGACTGCACGGTCGCCTGCGGAAATGCCGGTGGTGACCCCTTCAGCAGCTTCGATCGAAGCGGTAAATGCGGTGCTGTGCTGCGCTTGGTTGTCATTCACCATCTGCTTCAGGCCGAGCTGGCGGCAACGCGCATCGGTCAACGTCAGGCAGATCAGGCCGCGGCCGAACTTGGCCATGAAGTTGATGGCTTCGGGCGTGACGTGCTCGGCGGCCATCACCAGGTCGCCTTCGTTTTCGCGATCTTCCTCGTCGACCAGCACGACCATGCGGCCGGCTTTCAACTCTTCGATCATTTCCTGGGTGGAGGCGAGGCTCATCAGTCGTTGTCCCTTATCAATCTTTATCCGTGGTGTGTGTAAATTGCGTCAGGCGTTCGACATAGCGCGCAATCATGTCAACTTCCAGGTTGACGCGGCTGCCCGCGTGCAAAATCTTGAGCGTGGTCTGCTCCAGCGTGTGCGGGATCAAGTTCAGCGTAAAGCGATCGCCATCAACTGCATTCACCGTCAGGGACACGCCATTCACCGTAATCGAGCCCTTGCGAATGATGTAG
>JAAFGW010000225.1 GCA_010365175.1 Sulfuriferula multivorans
CAGTTGCGCGTGTTTACCTTGAATCAGAGCTTGCGAGGTGAGGGTACGATCAGGGTGGTAGAGGGACGCTACGCCGCGTATGCACAGACGCTCAACATCGAGCGTGGTGTGTTGCGCTTTGTCGGCCCGATCGATAACCCGGGACTGGATGTGCTGGCGGTACGTAAAACCTCGAATGTCAAGGCAGGTGTGCAGGTAGGCGGCACGGTACAGCGGCCGGTGGTCAAGCTGTATTCCGACCCCGCCATGCCCGATACGGAAAAGCTCGCCTGGCTGGTGTTGGGGCATGGCCTGGAAAACAGCGGGCAACAGGAGTTTGTATTGATGCAGGTCGCTGCGGCGGCTTTGCTGAGTCAGGCTGAGTCAGTCAACTTCCAGTCGAAACTGGCAGATACCCTGGGCATCGACAGTTTCGATGTGCGCGCCGGAGACGGAACAACGCTGAGCAGTTCGGTGATCAGCGTGGGCAAACGGCTGTCGGAACGTGCGACCCTGAGTTACGAGCAAAGTCTTGATGGCCTGAGTCAGGTAGTTAAAGTGCTCTACCAACTGAGCCCCAGCGTGCGGCTGGAAGTGCAGGCCGGGCAGCAAAGCAGTTTCGATGCGTTCTACACGCGGGATTACGACTGAGACTATCGATTCCAGGGTACCTCCCGATGGTAGAATCGGGCCTATGTTTCCCGCACGACTCATCCCCATGAATTCCCTTTATCACGTGACTGTCCAGTCGGAGCGCAGTTACTGATGCGCATTTTGCTTTCCAATGACGATGGGTATTTTGCCCCCGGCCTCGCCGCACTGGCCAAGGCGCTCGCACCGCTGGCCGACATCACCGTAGTGGCGCCCGAACGTGACCGCAGTGGCGCGTCCAATTCGCTCACGCTCGACCGCCCCTTGATGTTGCGTCAGGCCCCCAGCGGTTTTTATTACGTCAACGGTACGCCGACCGATTGTGTCCATCTGGCGGTCACCGGCATGCTCGATCACCTGCCCGACATGGTGATTTCCGGCATCAATCACGGAGCCAACATGGGCGACGACACCATTTATTCCGGCACCGTGGCCGCGGCCACCGAAGGCTATCTGCTGGGCATTCCGTCGATTGCGGTTTCGCTCGCCAACCACGATGCGCTGAACTTTGATACCGCTGCGCGCGTGGTGCTCGAACTGGCGCAGCGCATCCAGGCGCAGCCTCCCACTGAACCGATGCTGCTCAACGTCAACGTGCCGGATTGCACATGGGACGACTTGAAAGGCCAGCGCGTGACCCATCTCGGCAAACGCCACAAGGCCGAATCGGTGGTCAAAACCACCAACCCGCGCGGTCAGACCGTCTATTGGGTGGGCGCTGCTGGACCGGCGCAGGACGCAGGCGAAGGTACCGACTTCCATGCCATTGCCAACGGCTTCGTTTCAATCACCCCGCTGCAAATGGACTTGACCCTTTTCAGCCAGATGGAAAGTGTGAGCACATGGCTGAAACCCTGAGTTCGCGTGCTGGAATCGGCATGACCTCGGCGCGCACGCGTGGCCGCATGATCGAGCGATTGCGTGAACAAGGCATCAAGGATTCCATCGTGCTGGCCGCCATGGACAGCGTGCCGCGTCATCTGTTCGTCGATCAGGCACTGGAGTCGCGTGCCTATGAAGACACCGCGCTGCCGATTGGGTTTGGGCAGACGATTTCCAGCCCCTACATCGTGGCGCGCATGGTCGAGCTGGCCCGTCATGGCGAAAACGGCCGCGGTCATGATCTCGGACGCGTGCTGGAAATAGGCCTCGGCTGTGGCTATCAGGCTGCGGTGTTGGGAAAATTGGCGCGCGAGGTGATTTCCATGGAACGCATCGCCGCGCTGGTGGGAAAAACCCGTCCGCGTTTACGTCAGCTCAGAATCAACAATGTCAAACCCAAACATGGCGACGGCATGTCCGGCGCCAAGGATTTTGCGCCGTTTGATGCCATCGTGATTGCCGCCGCATTTGGTGAAGTGCCCCAGGCGCTGCTGCCGCAGTTGGCCGATGGAGGCCGGCTGGTGATGCCGCTGGGCAACACCAAGCAGACTTTGTGCGTGGTGGAACGACAGGGAGACACCTTCACCGAGAAGTTGCTCGAAGGGGTGAAGTTCGTGCCGTTACTCCCAGGAGTGGCGTAATGACAAACGCCGCCGGAGTCAGCATGAAAACTTTCGGGCTGGGCCTGTTGATGTTGAGTCTGGTGGGGTGCGTTGCACACAGCCCTGCACCGGTGAGTGATCGAGCGAGCGCACGAGGAGGCCTATCGTCGGTTACCCCCAAGGCCGATCCAGTTCGCTCCGCTACACCGCAGATTACACCGTCAACCAATGGTCTCCACACGGTGCAACGCGGTGACACTTTATATGCCATCGCGTTTGCCAACAGCCTGGATTACCGCGAGCTTTCCAGGTGGAACCAACTCGATTCGCCCGATCGAATTATGATCGGACAGGTTTTGCGGCTGACTGCTCCAACGGGTGGGACGGCACCAAGCGCCGGCATTGAAATTACGCCACTTGGCAGCGTTGCGCAGCCGAATGCGCAACCGCTGACCGAACCCTCCGTGGTACGCACGCCCCAGGCAGTTCTGCTTGACTATAGCGAAGCCAATTGGGCGCAGGCCTCTGCACCGCGATCCGTTGTCGCTGTCGCAGCGTTGCCGGTTCCCGTGCAGGCAGCGGTTCCTCCACCACCAGCGCCGGCGCCGGTGGTGGCGGCTCCGGTCATTACTGCGGATGGCACGGTGGATAATTGGTTATGGCCTGCCGAAGGCATCCTGGCCGGCCGTTTCGGCGCGGCGGGCGGCAAGGGAATCGATATTGTAGGAACTCGAAACTCACCGGTAAAAGCGGTGGCATCGGGCAAGGTGGTGTACAGTGGCAGCGGTTTGCGGGGATACGGACAACTACTAATCGTCAAGCATTCAGGTGAGTTTTTATCGGCCTATGCACATAATGAGACGATATTGGTTAAAGAAGGTGACATGGTGACTGCCGGGCAGAAAATTGCCAGGATGGGTGACACCGACACTGATCGAGTGAAATTGCATTTTGAAATCCGTCGTTACGGAAAACCACTCGATCCCTTGAACTATTTGCCGGAGCGCTCATGAGCCGCAAACCCAGCGATGAATCAGACGAATTGACGCCTGACGAGACAGAAACAGAACAGGTAGCGCCTGCCGACACCAGCGATGAGCTGGCCTCGGCCATTTTGCATGAGCCGCAGGTTGATGTGACCCAGCTCTATCTGAACGAAATCGGCAAGGCCCCATTGTTAACCGCAGCAGAAGAGGTGGCACTGGCTCGCCTTACCGTGCAGGGCGATTTCGAAGCCCGCCAGACCATGATCGAGCGCAACCTGCGTCTGGTGGTCAACATCGCCAAACATTACGCTAATCGAGGCCTCACCCTGCTCGATCTGGTGGAGGAGGGCAACCTCGGTCTCATCCACGCGCTGGAAAAATTTGACCCCGAACGCGGCTTCCGTTTTTCGACGTACGCCACCTGGTGGATCCGTCAGAACATCGAGCGCGCGATCATGAATCAGTCGCGCACCATTCGCCTGCCGGTGCACATCATCAAGGAACTCAACATTTATCTGCGCGCCAAGCGTCATCTGGAAACGCATGGGGTGACTGATGCCGGCGCCGACGACATCGCTGCGCTGACTGATCACCCGGTAGCAGATGTGCGTCGCATCATGCAGCTCAACGAGCGGATCGCCTCGCTCGATGCGCCGCTGGATGTCGATCCTTCATTGTCGCTGGGTGAAGCGATCGCCGACGACAATGCCCACCTGCCGGACGACATGCTCCAGCTCGAAGAGATCGAGCACCATGTCCACGAGTGGCTCACTCAGCTCAACGACAAGCAGCGTTGGGTCATCGAGCGGCGCTTTGGGTTGAACAACTGCGAAGCTTGCACCCTGGAAGACCTGGCGCTGGAACTGCAGGTCACGCGCGAACGCGTGCGGCAAATCCAGATGGAATCCCTGCGCGTGTTGCGGCAGTTGCTACGCCGACGCGGTGTGTCGAAAGACGAATTGTTCTGACACCATGCAAGGCCACAGCGTGATCGACTGGTCACAGATCGACACCGTCTTCCTCGACATGGACGGCACCCTGCTCGACCTGCACTTCGATAACCATTTCTGGCTCGAACACATGCCGCGCCGCTATGCCGAATACCACGGCCTCGCCCCGAACATCGCGCGCGCCCATCTCACCGCCCATTACGAACGCCACGCCGGCACCCTCAACTGGTATTGCCTGGATTTCTGGAGCAGCGAACTCGCGCTCGACATCGTGCAGCTGAAGCAAGAGGTCGCGCACCTGATCGCCGTGCGTCCGGACGTTCCGGCGTTTCTGGAGGCCGTACGCGACTCCGGCCGGCGGGTGGTGATGGTCACCAATGCGCACCCCAAAAGCCTCGACCTGAAAATGCGCGAAACACGGATTGATGCCTATTTCGATGCGCTGATCTCATCCCATCAAATTGGCCTGCCCAAGGAGCATCCGGATTTTTGGCAGGGTTTGCAGGGCATCGAGCCGTTTGACAAACAGCGGACGCTGTTTGTGGATGACAGTTTGCCGGTGTTGAAGAGCGCGCAGGCGTATGGAATCGAGCAGTTGCTGGCGGTGTGTAATCCGGATTCGCGGCAACCGCATAAGGATTGTGGGGCGTTTCGGGGGATTGCTAGTTTTGCTGAGGTGATGCCGGGGTAGGGGTTGGTTGGGGATCGTTGGCCGGGGGTAGCCCGGCGGCTAGTTACTTTCTTTTGCTTCGCCAAAAGAAAGTAACCCAAGAAAAGGCGACCCCAACAGCCCCGAAACCCCGAAAATTGAATCAGCCGAGTGGGCGGCAAAGAACTCGGCCCGCTTTTGTAGCGTTAATTTTGTGTGAGCGGGCCTCAAACACCTTTGCCGCTAATCCACCCGGCCGACTCAATTTTCGGCGGGGCTGTAAGTGGACGAAAGCCCAAACCAGGTTGGGGGCGATTGGGAAGTGTCAGCATATGCATTGTGTTGCGCTCAATATCAAAATTCAGAATTTTAATAATTTCCTGTATGCGAGT
>JAAFGW010000226.1 GCA_010365175.1 Sulfuriferula multivorans
ATTCGGCAACAAAGGCGACCACCAGTTTGTCTTGTCGCAGGGTTGATGCCGTATCGGCCAGCCGCAGGGTCCGTTCGGCATCGATACCATGCTGCCGGTCCAGCCAGTCGGCATAGTCCGTAATCGCTGTCGCCAGCTTCATTCGCCGTTCGCTGTAGTCGGCAACTTCCTGTTCCAGGTGGAAACTCATGTTTTATTGATTTTTTCGATAGCCATTAAACAAGCACCCGCCAAGGTATTTCGACACCGCACACCGCCACGGTTTTCTGCCTGGAAGTCTCTCCGCTAACCAAACGCACCTTTGACTTGGGCACTCCCCATTGCGCAGCCAACCAGGCCAACAAATGCGCATTCGCTTTATTATCGACAGCGGGTGCGGCAATCTTTAGTTTCAGCCGCCCACCGTGTTCGCCGACCACAACGGTCAGCTTGGCACCCGGCTGCACATGCAGTTCCAGCCGCCATTCCGCGCCGTGGCGTTGCGCCCAAACCGGGGGCCTGCTCACGCTCAAGTCAGAGGGCGGCAAGCAGCGCCCGTTCCATTGCCATAATCGGCACCATCAGAACCAGCTGACACAGGATAAACAACACCAGCGGCGTCAGGTCAACATTGGATATCATCGGGATAAAGCGCCGCAACGGCTGTAGAAAGGGCTCTGACAACGCATACACCACGGGAACCAGAGGCGTATTGGCGTTCACCCAGGACAATACCGCCCGAACCAGGGTGAGGCCGATAATCAGATACACCGTGAGGCTCAACAACCGCACCCCCCCCAAACCGAGCATAACTCCCCAGACACTACTTCCTGCCAACGCGAAGGGGTAACCGTTGAGCCAGTAGATGGCGACCACCACGGCAATCTCAACCAGAAGCGCAAGCAGCACACAGGCCCAGTCCAGGCCAAACAGACCCGGCACCAAACGGCGCAGCGGCTTCACCGCAAAGTCGGTGATCGCCACGATGAATTCAGCAAAGGGATTGCGAAATGGCACCCTGAATAGCTGCATCATGAAACGCAACAGCACCGCAATAACAAACAGATTGCCCAATGTTTGCAGCAGAAAAGCCAGCGCACCCGAAATCATGCGAGCCGGCCCAATTCGTCACCCAACTCAGCGCTACGACGGCTTGCGGCTTCCACCGCCTGGCCTATGGCGAGATTGACCGCTGCCGATTCCAGCGCTTGTACGCCACGTTCGGTCGTGCCGCCTTTGGACGTGACGCGTGCGCGCAGTACGCCCGGTTCTTCACCCGATTCCAACGCCAGTTTGGCCGCTCCAAAAAACGTGCGCAGTGCCAGTTGACGCGCCGTAGCCGGGGGCAGACCCTGTGCCACCGCAGCGGCTTCCAGCGCTTCGATGCAATAAAAAACATACGCCGGGCCGCTACCAGAAACAGCCGTCACCGCATCCAGTTGTGGCTCCTCTTCTACCCACACCACGCCCCCCACGGCTCGCAACACCGCTTCGGCTTGTGAGCGTGCAGCAAGGCTGACCGCAGCAGGTGCAAACAGACCCGTCATGCCGGCCTGCACCAGCGCGGGGGTATTGGGCATGGCACGGACGATGCGCTCATGCCCACCCAGCCAACGAGAAAGGTCTGCTACCCGGACTCCGGCTGCGATTGAGACCACCAACTGGCCGGCTAACCGGGACGTCAGCATGGCCGCCACCTGAGGCAGGATTTGTGGCTTCACTGCCAGCACGATCAGGGCATGTAACCGCGCCTGTGACACATCCGAGTGCGTGACCACGCCGAAGCGCGCGCCCAGTTGTGCTCGTGCATCAGCATTGACCTCCACCACTTCGATGTCAGTGGGCTGGGTGCCACTGGCAACCAGGCCGCCAATGATGGCTGCAGCCATGTTTCCGCCGCCGATAAAACTGATTTTATGCATGCTACTTAATCCTCTCACCAAATAATGCTGTTCCGACGCGCACAATCGTCGCGCCCTCAAGTATGGCTGCTTCCAGGTCAGCCGACATCCCCATCGACAGAGTGTCGAGGGTGTGGCCACGCGAATTCAGGGCATCGAATGCCAGGCGCACGTGCCGAAACGCAGCGCGTTGGGCATCCCTATCCGCCATGGGTGCCGGAATGGCCATCAAGCCGCGCAGCTGTAATCGCGGCAGCGCGGCCACCGCTTCGGCCAGTTCAGGCAACGCTGAAACCGCGACGCCGCTCTTACTCGTTTCGCCACTCACATTGACCTCAATGCAGACTTGCAGAGGAGGCAAGTCGGGCGGCCGCTGGGTGGATAAACGCTCAGCGATTTTCAGTCGATCAACACCATGCACCCAGCTGAAATGTTCGGCAATTGCCCGTGTCTTGTTACTTTGTATGGGCCCAATAAAATGCCATACCAAGGGCAAATCGACCAATTGCACCTGTTTGTCCAATGCTTCCTGCACATAATTTTCACCGAATTCCCGCTGGCCGCAAGCAGCCAGGTCGCGCACCGCTGCCGCATCGCAGGTTTTGCTAGCAGCTATCAAGCTGACCGTTTTATCCTCACGTCCAGCCTCCGTTGTTGCGCGTGCGATCTGCAACTGCACAGCGTGCAGTCGACTTTCCGGGGTCAAATGTGGAAGCGTCATTATAAGGCTCAAGTTTGCACGTTTACGGGCCGTTATCTATTGCGATAATTATCGGTTAAAACTCCATCCAATACTGAGCGAGGCATGCGTGGATATTTCTGAATTGCTGGCTTTTGCTGTCAAGAACAAAGCTTCTGACTTACACCTTTCGGCCAGTCTGCCGCCCATGATCCGGGTCAACGGCGACATCCGCCGCATCAATCTGCCACCGATGGATCACAAAGATGTCCATCGCATGGTGTATGACATCATGAACGACAGCCAGCGCAAAGTGTACGAAGAAACGCTGGAACTCGATTTCTCATTTGAAATCCCCTCGCTGGCACGCTTTCGCGTCAACGCGTTCAATCAGCAGAATGGCGCAGGTGCTGTGTTCCGTACGATTCCGTCGAAAGTGCTCACGCTGGAAGAATTGAACTGCCCTCCCATTTTCAAGGAAATCGCCAATCAGCCCCGAGGTATTGTGCTCGTCACCGGGCCAACTGGCTCAGGCAAGTCAACCACCTTGGCGGCAATGATGGATTTCGTCAACGAGAATGAATACGCACATATTCTCACCGTCGAAGACCCGATTGAATTCGTACATCAGAGCAAAAAATGCCTGATCAACCAGCGTGAAGTCGGTCCGCATACCTTGTCGTTCAACAATGCCCTGCGTTCGGCGCTACGTGAAGATCCAGACGTCATTCTGGTGGGCGAATTGCGCGATCTGGAAACCATCCGCCTCGCCCTGACTGCAGCTGAAACCGGCCACCTCGTATTCGGCACACTGCACACCTCGTCCGCAGCAAAAACCATCGACCGTATCGTTGACGTGTTTCCGGCTGCGGAAAAAGAAATGGTGCGCTCGATGTTGTCCGAATCCCTGCGCGCAGTCATCTCGCAAACCTTGCTTAAAACCAAGGACGGAAACGGTCGTGTCGCCGCACACGAAATCATGATCGGCACGCCGGCGATCCGCAACCTGATCCGTGAAGGCAAGGTCGCACAAATGTATTCGGCGATCCAGACCGGCGGCAACATCGGCATGCAGACGCTCGACCAGAATCTGCAGGATCTGGTGAAACGCAACATCATTGCCTCCGGTGTTGCCCGCAACGCCGCACAAAATAAAGATTCATTCCTGGGTTGAGGACTAACCATGAATTCCGAAAAAACCGTCCACGATCTGTTGCGCCTGATGCTGGCAAAGAATGCCTCTGACCTTTTCCTCACCGCCGGCTTTCCACCCGCCATCAAGGTCGATGGCAAGATTACGCCCGTGTCGAACCAGACACTGACCCCGGCGCACACCAGTGAATTGGCGCGTTCAATCATGAACGATCGGCAGTGGAAGGATTTTGAAGAAACCAACGAATCCAACTTCGCAATCAGCCCGCCTGAAATTGGTCGTTTCCGGGTCAACGTCTTCGTGCAGCAGGCGCGCATCGGTATCGTGATGCGTACGATCAACACGGTCATTCCAAAGATGGAAGACCTGAACCTGCCACCGGTCCTGAAAGACGTGGCCATGATCAAACGCGGACTGGTGATCTTCGTCGGTGGAACGGGTACAGGTAAGTCGACCTCACTGGCGGCGATGGTGGGGTACCGTAACCAGAATGCCTGTGATCACATCATCACGGTGGAAGACCCGATCGAGTATGTGCACGAGCACCGCAAATCGATCATCACCCAGCGTGAGGTCGGCATCGACACCGATAACTGGTTCTCGGCACTTAAAAACACGCTACGTCAGGCACCTGATGTCATTCTGATTGGTGAGATTCGTGACCGCGAGACCATGGAATATGCCATCGCTTTTGCCGAAACTGGTCACCTGTGCCTGTCGACCCTGCACGCCAACAGCGCCAACCAGGCACTCGACCGCATCATCAACTTTTTCCCGGACGAAAAGCGGGCGCAGTTGCTGATGGACTTGTCATTGAACCTTAAATCCTTCATCTCGCAGCGCCTGCTGCCGCGCAAGGGAACAACCGGCCGTGTCGCTGCAATCGAAATTCTGCTCAACTCACCACTGATTTCCGATTTGATCTTCAAGGGCAACGTCCACGGAATCAAGGAAATCATGTCGAAGTCGCGCGAACTCGGGATGCAGACCTTTGACCAGGCGCTGTTCGATCTGTATGAAGCGGGCATGGTGACTTACGAAGATGCACTCAGGAACGCCGACAGCCTCAACGATCTGCGCCTGCAGATCAAACTGCACGGCAATGAGGCCAAGGGCCGCGACATGATGTCCGGGTTGGACCACCTGGATATCGTTTAAGGCCTAGTGTCGTGAATTAGAAATGTCGCAACATGAAACGGCGTCTTTTACCCGACAGCCTGATGGCTTGGGCACAGGTTCCGCATGGCTGCGTTACTCGTCGTTGCCATAGAGCAAGCTATGTCGCCTCCTCGCGCCTTGCCACGCGAGAGCGTGGTTGTTGCCGACTTGTCGGCTTTACAACCACGGCCT
>JAAFGW010000227.1 GCA_010365175.1 Sulfuriferula multivorans
GCTGCGGTGGGTTGCAGCGCAGCCTTGCCCGACGTGCTCAGCGCTTCGCGACGTGCACGGCTGGCGCTGCGGCCATTAACGGCAACTGCTGCCCGGGCCTGCGCCATGATGGCCGAATCGGAAGCCGACACAGTAGACGCCTTGCTCTGGCCTGATTCAGCCGAACGAGCCGCTGCGGGTACGACACGCGAAGCCGCGGGCCGGGCCGACATGACAGATGCAGTTTTCGTCACGCCGGTCTTGCCATGCAATGCCATGGCCTTGCGGCGATTCAATGCCAGATCACGCCCGGAAAGGGTCGCGGTGGCGGTGCTGGCGGTGGTTAGTGTCATCACTTACCTCGAATCTAACGGGTTTGTTGAGGTCGCGATTACGCGACCATACGGTGTCGCAACCGCGACCTCAGCAAACAGAATTTTGAACACAATCATCCTGCTTTGCGCCGACGCCCAAGCATCGGCGCCGACTTGCTTTTTAGCGATATACCACGAAGTTCATGCCCTGGCTTTGCGCGTAGTTGTCATAAGCGACAAAGCGCACCAACTGGTCAGGGAATTCACGGTGACACGCGTCCAACTCGGCCAGCACGGCATCAACCGATTGCTCACCAAAGAAGGGCAGTTTCCACATGAACCAGTAGTTTTGGGTAGCGAGCGCGCCCTTTTCGGCATGTTCTACCGATGGGTTCCAACCCTGACTAATGCAATATGCGATCTGGCGACGAACCTGATCTGCCGTCATCACGGGTAGGTACGAGAAGGTTTCGTACTTGGTCCCGCCTTTGTAAACTTGAACAGCCATGTTTATTTCCTTTCAATAAATGAGGAACAGACCCATGGAAGCGAACCGCAGTGTTTCCGGTCGCGCTTCCCGTGCTGGTTCCTTACTTGTTCGCAATATCCAGCTTGTCAACGGTATCAAACTCAAACTTGATCTCTTTCCACGTTTCCATGGCGATTCTGAGCTCAGGGCTGTGCGTTGCGGCTGCCGTAAGAATTTCTTTGCCTTCTTTTTCAAGCTCACGGCCTTCGTTGCGCGCCTGCACACAGGCTTCCAGCGCGACACGGTTGGCGCAGGCGCCCGCCGCATTGCCCCAGGGATGGCCGAGCGTGCCGCCACCAAACTGCAACACGGAGTCATCGCCGAAGATGTTGACCAGTGCGGGCATGTGCCACACGTGAATACCACCGGACGCGACCGGCAGCACGCCGGGCATGGAACCCCAGTCCTGATCAAAAAATACGCCACGTGAACGATCTTCCGGAATGAAGGACTCACGCATCAAGTCGACAAAACCCAGGGTGGGTGCGCGATCGCCTTCGAGCTTGCCCACCACGGTGCCAGAGTGCAGATGGTCGCCGCCGGACAGACGCAAAATTTTGGCCAGCACACGGAAGTGGATACCGTGGTGCGGATTGCGGTCGATCACGGCGTGCATGGCACGGTGGATGTGCAGCAGCATGCCGTTGTCACGACACCAGTTGGCCAGGCCCGTGTTGGCACAGAAACCGCCGGTGATGTAGTCGTGCATGATGATCGGCGCGCCGATGTCTTTAGCGTGCTCGGCACGCTTGTACATCTCTTCCGGAGTTGCAGCGGTCACGTTCAGGTAGTGGCCCTTGCGCTCGCCGGTTTCGGCTTCCGCTTTCAAGGTGGCTTCCTGCACGAAGTCAAAACGCTGACGCCAGCGCATGAACGGCTGCGAGTTGATATTCTCGTCGTCCTTGCTGAAGTCCAGACCGCCACGCAGCACTTCGTACACAGCGCGGCCGTAGTTCTTCGCAGACAGACCCAGTTTCGGCTTGATGGTGCAACCCAGCAGCGGACGACCATATTTGTTCAGGATGTCGCGTTCAACCTGAATACCCATGGGCGGGCCACCGCAGGTTTTCACGTAGGCAATCGGGAAGCGGATGTCTTCCAGACGCAGTGCGCGCAGAGCCTTGAAGCCGAACACGTTGCCCACCAGCGAAGTGAACACGTTGACAACAGACCCTTCTTCAAACAGGTCAATCGGGTACGCAACGAAAGCGTAGAAACAGGTATCGTCACCCGGCACATCTTCGATGCGATAGGCACGGCCCTTGTAATAATCCATGTCCGTCAGCAGATCGGTCCAGACCGTAGTCCAGGTACCGGTTGAGGATTCTGCAGCCACAGCGGCAGCCACTTCCTCACGGTCCACACCCGCCTGCGGGGTGATTTTGAAACACGCCAGAATGTCGGTATCCAGCGGGGTGTATTCCGGCATCCAATATGTCTGCCGGTATTCTTTTACCCCGGCCTGATAGCTCTTCACTGCCATTATGTTCGCTCCTTAAGCATGCTGATTCAGACAAAAATTCCAAATCCTTAATTCTTGGTTGCCTTGTTGCGCAAAACCAAGCCCTCAGGAAACCCTGAACAAAACCCCCTGCAATTAAGCTAGAGGACTTATTCAAAGCTTCCTTTATTACTGTGCCATAACCGTAAAGGCCATAGCGGGACCGTTACCTTATCCGCTCGATTGCATAATTAACAATCGATATTCATAATGCAAAGCATAACTAATCCTTATCATTGATCCATGCACATCACCCTGCGCCAAATTCAGGTGTTTGAAGCAGCGGCCCGGCTCACCGGTTTTACCCGCGCTTCCGAGGAACTGCACTTATCCCAACCCGCTGTTTCCATGCAAATCCGGCAATTGGAAGAACAGGCCGGGATGCCTTTATTCGAGCAAATCGGCAAGAAAATACGTCTAACCGATGCGGGGCGCACTTTTTACCGCCACGCACAAGGAATTCTGGCTCAGGTTCAGGAAGCCCAGCTTGAGCTTGAAGAAATGCGCGGCGTTCGCCGCGGTCAATTAAACATTACGGTTGCCAGTACCGCCAATTATTTTGCGCCCCGCCTCCTTGCAACATTTTGCCAGCGTTATCCAGGTGTGAAGGTCAGCCTGGATGTGAGTAATCGCGAGCATATTCTTACGCAATTGGGCGATTCGGACAAAGACCTCGCGATCATGGGTCAACCCCCCGAAGAGTCCAATCTGGTAGCGCATCCTTTCATGGAAAACCCGCTGGTGGTGATTGCCGCGCCGAGCCATCCGATGGCAAGTGAACGCGCCATACTGCCTGCACGCCTGGCTGACGAAAGCTTCATCAGCCGCGAGCCGGGTTCGGGTACGCGCATGGCAGCCGAACGTTTTTTCGACGCGGCGGGAATCCGCCTTACCACCGCCATGGAAATGAGCAGCAACGAGGCCATCAAACAGGCCGTGCAAGCGGGCCTGGGCCTGGGGGTCGTCTCCATTCATACCCTGGAAATGGAACGTGCATTGGGTCGTCTGGCGATTCTGGATGTTCAAGGGTTTCCGATTCTGCGTCACTGGTATGTAGTGCACCGCCCGGCCAAGCGTTTTTCTGCGGTGGCGCAGGCTTTCCTTGATTTTGTCATGAACGAAGCAGGCAGCCTGCTGGCTCAACCTCGCCCCTGAACTACCCTAATCGGCATATTTCTCGCGGCGCAGCACCTGAGTATCGGTTACAAAACACGCCAGATGATGGCCTCGCTTCATCAGCTTCTCAATGTCCACCATCACTTCGGTCAGCTTGGGTTCAGTGACAATCAACATGAAGAGGATATTGCTTCCGCCTTCCAGTGCACCTGTTTGCAGCCCGGCGCTCCCCGCTCCCCGGGCTTCCAGGATGGTATAGCCCGAGGTGGCATGCGCTTCGGCTATGTCCACCAGACGCTCTTCCAGCGTCATGTTGGCGACAATGTTGATGAGCTTCATCGGATGGAGTAGAGGCATGGTTAATCCTGACTCACACACCCGCCAGGCGGGCAGCGAAATAATGGTAAAGCGGGATGCCGACGATCACATTGAACGGAAACGTCACCCCAAGCGAAAGGGTTAAATAATAGGATGGATTGGCTTCAGGGATAGCCAAACGCATGGCAGGTGGCACCGCAATATACGATGCGGACGCGCCCAGCACGGCAACCAGCATGGTGCCGCCTTCACCGAATCCTAGCCAATAGTGGCCCACCAGCAAGCCGACTGTGCCACCGATCAGCGGCATCAACACGCCAAAGGCCACCAGAAACCAGCCGACGCGCTTGAACTCCCCGATTCGTTTTCCGGCTTCCATGCCCATTTCCAGCAGGAAAAGTGACAATGCACCCATGAATAGTGTGCTGAAAAACGGCGTGATCGTGTCCAGCGAACTCGGTTTAACGACATAACCGATCAGCATGCCACCAAACAGCAGGATGACGCTGCCGTTGGTAAACGCATCACGCAGCAGTTCGCCCATGTGATTTTCACGCGCATCGTCTTCGCTTTGTGCTGAAATGCCACGCGAAAACCGGGCCAGCAGTAGACCCACGATGATGGCCGGCGACTCCATGATGGCCAGCATGATGACAGGGTAGGTCTCGTACGTAATTTCCTGGGCATTGAGATAGGCAATTGCTGTCAGAAACGTACCCGCACTGACTGAGCCGTAGTGCGCCGCAATGGCCGATGCATTGAGCTTGTCGAGCCGACCTGCCAGCAGAATGGCATAGGCCAGGATCGGCAGCGCAAATCCCAGAAATAGCGCGGCCCCCACGGCTTCAATGGCTTCGCCCAAGTGCGCATGCGACAACTCAATGCCGCCTTTGAGGCCGATACCAAGAAGCAGGTAGATCGACAGCGCCTTGGCGAGTTCGGGTGGAAACTTGAGATCCGACTTGACGCCTTGCGCCAGAAACCCCAGCGCAAAAAATAAAACCGCTGGTATCAGCAGATTGCTTACATCCATCGCAGCTCCTTCGCGCTCCTGCCAACGGCAGGTGAGCGCCATGCATAAGGGATCAATCCCTTGCTGCCAAGCAGGCAGCAAGGGATTGACACCTTAAGCACATTGAAGCATCATGAATAGTGAATGTTATTGATAAAAACCATCAGAATTGCTTATGGTTTTGATGTTAATCGAGTTAGCCGGCCTCGCGCAGATAGGCATTGATGATCGCAATGACTGCCTCAGCCTTGATGACCAGGCCCAGATCGATCATTTCCGACCCCA
>JAAFGW010000228.1 GCA_010365175.1 Sulfuriferula multivorans
GAGGAAACGCGGACATCCACCCAGCTTGGAGCGGTCTTCGCCGGGCCGACCGTGGAGGCGAATCACTAACTCCGGTTAAATGGACACCCCAGAGCAAACTTATGAGTACATTCTTCATATGTTCTGTAGGGTTAACAGTTATTCAAGAGACCCATGGGGTCCGGACATTTATTAATATAGAGACAGAGCATTCTTGCCACTCTCAAGTCGCTCATCCTAAGTGATTGATTTGCTATCACATTTTTTGAGCGACTTTCGGGCGATTTGCGGCCTCGGCCCGATTACTTCGCTAACCTATTGATCGATCAATTCTAGGTGTTATCCCGGTCTCTATCTTACGTTATGAAAAACGAGACCGGCGCTGCATCACCTGCCCACACTAAATATCTGCTTATTTCACATGCGCGCCACTCATGTATGGAAAATCTCGCCTTGACACATACCAACCGGTATGTATGATGAAACTCATGAACGCACCGACCAAAAACTCAGACATGACTCGGCAAAAGTTGCTGGAATCCGCTTTCAGTGAAATCCACCGCAACGGGTTTCAGGCGGCGTCTCTCTCGCAGATTCTTGCCGACACCCAACTCACCAAGGGCGCGCTGTACCACCACTTCCCGGACAAGAAGGCCTTGGGGCTGGCGGTGATAGAAGAGGTGATCCGCCCCAGTCTGGCCGACATGATGTTTACGCCGCTGCAAAACACGAATACGCCCTTGGCGGCGCTTCAGGCTTTGCTCCGGGACAAGGCCGACATCGAGGAACCCACTCTGGTGGAGCGGGGCTGCCCGCTCGGCAACCTGATCCAGGAAATGAGTCCGGTGGATGAAGCGTTTCGCCTGCAGTTGAATGCCTTGTTCAAGGAGTGGGTGACGGTGATTGCTGATGCGCTGAAGCGTGGCCAGCAGTCCGGCGAGGTGGATGCGGCGGTGGAAACTGACGAAACGGCATTTTTTATTGTGTCGTCGTTGGAGGGCTGTATCGGCATGAGCAAGAACACGCAGTCATTCGCCTCGTTCAGGGGCTGTCTGGCGCAGTTGGGGCGCTATCTCGATACGCTGAAAGCCGTGCCGGTTACCGCCTGATGAATACACCCACAGACCCCGCCGCTGACGCATCGGCTGACTTACATAGCCAGCGCCCACGCACCCTGATTTTGCCGCCGGCCCCCTACGCGGCAGCCATGCTGGGTGGCTGGTGGCTGGATCGCAACGTGCAGGCGTTGCCGCTGGATTGGGGTGGGTTGTCCGTGATGGCGGGCTGGCTATTGGTCGGCATTGGTCTGGCGGGATTTGCCTGGACGTTGTGGACGTTCGCGCGCCATCGCACCACCGTGAATCCCTATGCGGCTGCATCAACCTTATGTACGAGCGGGCCGTTTCAGTTCAGCCGCAATCCGATTTACCTGGCTGACTGGTTCATCCTGCTGGGCGTGTCGCTCCTGCTCGGGACGATCTGGCCGCTACTGTTTGCCCCATTGATTTGGATCATGATCCGCTTTGGCGTGATCCGATATGAAGAAGCACATCTCGAAGCCAAATTTGGCGATGATTATCGGGCCTACAAGGCACGTGTCAGACGCTGGATATAACCCTCTACAAGGACATGGACATGAGCATTCTGAACACACAAACGCCCGAAACGGCAACCGGAGAAGTGGCCGAGATTTACGCACAGATCACCCAGGCTTGGGGCGCCGTGCCTACGGCATTGCAGGTCTATAGCAGCAACCCGTTTCTGCTCAAGCAGACCTGGGAATACTACGGCAGCATCATGCAGCACCCCACACTGTCGATGGCGTTGACGACGACGATCCGCATGCTGGTGTCGCAAGGCGGCAATTGCAGTTACTGCATTGACATGAATGCCGGGATGCTGATAAACATGGCAGGCTGGACCGCAGACCAGGTGGCGGCCACCCGTGCGGACTACACCGCCAGCCCGCTCAGCGCCAAGGAAAAAACCATGGTGGGCCTGGTGCTGAAAATGACGCGCGACTCCAACAGCGTGACGCCGACTGACCTGCAAGCCGCACGGGATGCCGGCTGGACCGACAGCGATATTCTTGATGCCGTGAACCACGGCGCGCGGATGGTCGCGGGTGACATCATCATCAACGGCTTCAAGGTCGCGCGCGACTTCTGATTGCGATGAACCGGGCGCCCTGGCGGATAGATGGGAGCGCTCGACTGAACACCACAAGGAGGCGATATGAAATACTTTCAATCCAGTCCTGCCGCCCGGTTTTTCTTCTTTTTCATCAGCGCCAATATCTGGTTCGGCATCTGGCTCACCGGCATGGCTGCCGTGCATTGGTGGCTCTATATTCCAGCCGTGTTTCTTTTGTTCGCTGCGGTGACCGGGTTTTGCCCCGGAATGATTATTTCGCGCTGGATGTTCAAGGAAAAATAAACGCGCAGCCTGCGGGGTGCTCCTCTGGCCCAAAACAGGCAGGGCGCCCAGTTCCGTATTTGCTACAGTCATGCCGTCGTGTGGCCGTTAGATAAACGTAGACACTTATCCGGAATCGCATGATGCAAGTCACCCTGCACGATAAAACTTTGGAAATCCGACTGACTGCAGCCGCGGAACGCGCGCTGTCCAAACGGAGTGTGCCGCTGGTGGCCGAAATGGAATTGCTGTTTTCCTGCCTGCTGCGCAAACGGGTGTATTTCGGTGAGGCTCTGGAAGGCACGGCCCCGGTTAATGATCGGTTGGCGGTGCGATTCAAACCGATCATGACGCGCCGATGTAGCGTGGCCGAAGGTGGCGCAACGCCGCCCTCCGAAGGATTTCCGCTTGCAAATCCACGTCCCTATGTGCCGAACTGGTTGTCGATTGATTTTCGCCGTGGCGAGTGGGTGGGCAATTTCGGGTATGTCGAATAGGCTCAATCCGTCGGGTCAACACATCCTAGTCGTGAGTCAGCCCCAGTACTGCAAGCGCATTGCGTGTCGTCGCGTCGCGAATGTCGGCGAGTTCCATTTGCCGTAACTCCGCCAGAACCTGTGCAATCCTAGGCAATTCCCCCGGTGCGTTGCGGCCATGCCCAATCCAGACGGGCGGAATATCCGGGCTGTCGGTTTCCAGCACGATCGCTTCCAGCGGCAGATCCACCGCCAATCGCCGCAGGTTGTTGGCGCGCGGCCAGGTAAAGGCGCCGCCGAAGCCCAGTTTGAATCCCAATTTGATGAATTCGTTCGCCTGCTGCGGACTGCCATTGAAGGCGTGCGCGATTCCACCGCGTACCTTGATCTTGCGCAGATGCTTGAGGATTTTATCGTTGGCTTTGCGGCAGTGCAGCAGCACAGGCAGGTCGTATTCCTGTGCGAGTTTCAGTTGTTCGACGTAGAAATATTCCTGGGTGGCGTAATCGAGGTGGCTCACAAACAGGTCGAGCCCGATTTCACCCACAGCGATCGGCCGCTTTTTCTCAATTTGCGCACGCAGTTCAGCCAAGTGCTCGGGGTGATGGACGTCGAGCAGCATGGGGTGCAGTCCCCATGCTGGCAGACAGCCGGGATAGCGTTCGCAGGCGGCGGCTACCGTAGCGAAGCTGTCGCGGCTGACGGCAGGAATGATCTGGATGGCTACGCCGGCAGCAACGGCACGCGCGTACTCGGCATCACGCTCGGCGTTGAACTCGGCCGCGTCGAGATGGCAGTGGGTATCGATAAAATACGCCGCCGCTGTATCTGATGGAGTGGCGTGCAAAAACGGCGCCACAGGGGACGCCGTTTTGTGTGTTGCAGTCATCGACAATCAGTCGTTGCTGGCAAAGCCCAGCAGATGCAGCAGGCTGGTGAACAGGTTGAAGATCGCCACGAACAGGGTGACGGTCGCCATGATGTAGTTGGTCTCACCACCGTGGATGATGTTGCTGGTCTCATACAGGATGAGGCCGGACATCAACAGCACGAACATCGCCGAAACCGCCAGCGACAGGCCGGGCATGTCGAAGAACATTGCGCCGAGGCCAGCCAGAAAGCCAACCAGAATGCCAACCATCAGGAAGCCGCCCATGAAGCTGAAATCCTTGCGTGAGGTCATCACGTAAGCTGACAGGCTGAGGAAGATCGCGGCGGTTCCACCCATCGCCATCATCACCACCTGGGCACCGTTGGGCAGCGACAGATAGGCGTTGAGGATGGGGCCGAGCGTGTAGCCCATGAAGCCGGTAAGGGCGAACACGAAAGCGATGCCGAGGCCGCTTTCACGGAACTTGGTGGTCAGGAACAACAGGCCAAAGTAGCCGACCAGGGTGATGATGAGGCCGGGGTGCGGCAGGTTCAGCGACATCGAGATGCCTGCGACAAGCGCAGAAAATGCCAGCGTCATTGACAGCAGCATGTAGGTGTTGCGAACGACCTTGTTGGTCGAGGCGACCGCAGACTGGCTGCGGTTAATCGTGGTGACTTGCGGGTTCATGTGGTTTCCTCACGTGAAATGGTCATAACAAAGCCCAAAAAGGCATTAACGCGAGTATAGAGTGTTTTGTCGGCTCAGGGTTCCCGAAGCCACGTTGATCGTGGGGTTTATTGCTGCGGTCAGTCGACCTTTTTGCCCTCGTGCATCATTAGATTCAGCAAATTGCCTGGCATCGGGAAGACGATGGTGTTGGTCTTGTCGCCGGCGATGTTGGAGAGCGTCTGCAGATAGCGCAGTTGCATGGCCTCAGGCCTGATGGCGAGAATCTCGGCGGCGGCCAGCAGCTTTTCCGAGGCCTGCAGTTCGCCTTCGGCATGGATGATCTTGGCGCGCCGTTCGCGCTCGGCCTCAGCCTGCTTGGCGATGGCGCGCACCATGGTTTCGTCGATGTCGACGTGCTTGATTTCGACGTTGGAAACCTTGATGCCCCAGGCATCGGTTTGGGCGTCCAGCAGTTGCTGGATGTCCTGATTCAGGCGTTCGCGCTCGGCCAGCATGTCGTCGAGTTCGTGCTTGCCCAGCACGGCACGCAAGGTGGTCTGCGCCAGCTGGCTGGTGGCGACCAGGAACTCCTCAACCTGCAAAATGGCC
>JAAFGW010000229.1 GCA_010365175.1 Sulfuriferula multivorans
ACCTTCGCCGCTACACGAGCCATCATCACTCCAGTTTTTAGTACATCAAACCGGATGATAGTTAATTACGTAAATTAATGCAATTAAACACTAGAATTGAGCTCAGTCGAGCGGGTTCCAGAGCGGTATTTGGAGCGGGCGAAGGGAATCGAACCCTCCTCATGAGCTTGGGAAGCTCAGGTAATGCCTCTATACGACGCCCGCTTGGTATCTGACCGATAAGGGCAAGTGACCCTTCATGCCCATCGGGGTGCTTCAGGGTAGAATCCAGGATGATACTGAAACTCATGTCCGCCGGATAGAAAAGAAGTGATTTGTGATTGAACTGGCTATCAATGGCGAGCCTCGTACCTTCCCTGCGCCGCTTACCCTGACCCAACTGATCGAGTCGTTGAGCTTGGCAGGAAAGCGCATCGCCATTGAGAAAAATGGTGAAATCGTCCCGCGCAGTCTGCATGCCGACACTAAGCTGGCCAATGGTGATCGCCTGGAAATTGTCGTTGCTGTAGGCGGCGGTTGATTCTTTTAATACGTTTTAGCCTCTAAGAACTTATGGAACCACTCGTTATCGCTGGAAAATCCTATGCCTCTCGTCTTCTGGTCGGGACCGGCAAATACAAGGATTTCGAACAGACGCGTCTTGCGGTCGAAGCCTCGGGCGCGGAAATCGTCACAGTTGCGATCCGCCGCACCAATATCGGCCAGGATGCCAGTCAACCGAGTTTGCTGGATGCGTTGCCGCCATCGAAATTCACTTATCTGCCCAACACCGCCGGGTGTTACACCGCTGACGACGCGATACGCACGCTGCGTCTGGCGCGCGAACTGCTCGATGGCCATTCATTGGTCAAGCTCGAGGTGCTGGGCGATGCTGAATCGCTCTACCCAAATGTGGGTGAAACGCTGAAAGCTGCCGAAGTGCTGGTGAGAGAGGGTTTTCAGGTGATGGTCTATACCTCTGATGATCCTATCGTGGCCAAGCAGCTGGAAGATATCGGCTGTGTGGCCGTGATGCCGTTGGCGAGCCTGATTGGCTCGGGCATGGGCATTCTCAATCCGTGGAACCTGCAAATCATTATCGACCGCCTGAGTGTGCCGGTGATTGTTGATGCGGGTGTGGGCACGGCGAGTGACGCCGCTATTGCGATGGAGTTAGGCTGCGATGCCGTGCTGATGAATACCGCTATCGCCGGCGCAGGCAATCCGGTGCTCATGGCCTCGGCGATGAAAAAGGCGGTGGAAGCAGGGCGTGAAGCTTTCCTGGCTGGGCGGATGCCGAAGAAAATCTATCAGGCCAGCCCGAGTTCACCCACTGCAGGCCTGATTACAGGCAACAAATAACAATGACTGCTGACACTGGCGCGCATCCGCGCATCCGTTCCTACGTACTGCGTGCTGGTCGTGTCGGCCCCGGACAGGCACGTGCGCTGGCTGAAATCGGGCCGCAGTTCTTATTGCCTTATCAGCCTGCAGAGCTTGATCTGGACAAGGTATTTGGCCGAGTTGCACCCCGTATTCTGGAAATTGGCTTTGGCATGGGCGAGGGGTTGGCGGAAATTGCCGCGGCCCATCCCGAAAATGATTACCTCGGAGTTGAAGTGCATACCCCCGGTGTGGGCGCGTTATTGAAACAGCTTGGCGAGCGTGGCCTCAGCAATGTCCGCGTGGTACAGCACGACGCGTTCGAAGTGCTGACCCAGATGCTGGCGCCAACCAGCCTGAACGGCATTCATATTTTTTTCCCAGACCCTTGGCACAAAACACGCCACCACAAACGCCGGCTGATTCAGCCGCCACTGGTGCGACTGCTGACGAGCCGACTGCTAAGCGGTGGATACATTCATTTGGCAACCGATTGGGAAAATTACGCCGAGCAGATGCTTGACGTACTGGTGGCGGAGCCGCTGTTACACAATACGGTGGCTGATTACGCACCGCGCCCGGACACCCGACCCCTTACCAAGTTTGAGCAGCGCGGCATTCGTCTGGGTCATGGAGTGTGGGATCTGGTGTTTCGCACGGCTTGAGCTTTTACGCTTGGGGTCCCCCCATTTGATGTCCAGCACGGACCGATCACGATCGCTCGATCAAGATTGATACAGCCAGCCTAGTGTCGTGAATAAGAAATAGGGGAACACAATGAAACGGATGGGTTTTTTCGCGTGGCAAGGCGCGAGGAGGCGACATAGCTGGCTCTATGGCAACGACGCGCAACGCAGCCATGCGGAACGTGTGCCCAAGCCGTCAGGCTGTCGGGTAAAAGACGCCGTTTCATGTTGCGATATTTCTGATTCACGACACTAGGTGAACTGTTCCCCGGTTATCCGGCCTGACTTGTCAGCTTGCGGTGCAGCATGCACCCTTGAAGGGCGTGTTCAGGATCAAGATTTACGCTTTCCACGTTCTATCATGTAGTTACAGTTGGCACGATTGCTGCGCCATAGCTCGTCATCTCACATCAAGGAGTAAAGCATGGAATTCGGTATCGTCGGACTCGGACGCATGGGCGGAAACATGGCGCGGCGGTTAGCGCGCCAGGGAATCAAAATCGCAGTCAACAACCGCAGTCATGATGTCAGCGAAACCATCGCAGCAGAAACAGGTCATCTCGCTTGTGCCACGCTGGACGAGATGGTCAAAGCCCTCAAGGCGCCGCGCATTGTCTGGCTGATGTTGCCGGCGGGTGAGGCCACCGAGTCGGCGCTGGATTCACTGGTGCCGCTGCTTTCTCCGGGCGACTTGGTGGTTGATGGTGCAAACGCGTATTATAAGGACGACCAGCCCCATGCCGACAAACTGGCGGCGCACCAGATCGACTTTGCCGATGCCGGTGTGTCCGGTGGGGTGTGGGGCCTGGATAACGGCTACTGCATTATGTTCGGCGGCAGCGACGCGGCGGCGGCGCGCCTCAAGCCTTATATGGAAGCGCTTGCTCCCACGCCCACCACCGGCTGGTTGCACACCGGCCCCGTGGGCTCCGGTCACTTCGTCAAGATGGTACATAACGGCATCGAGTACGGCATGATGCAGGCGTTTGCCGAAGGCTTCGCCCTGATGAAGAACAAGCCTGGGTTTGATTTAGACATCGCAGACATTTCTGAACTGTGGCGCCATGGCAGCGTCGTGCGTTCCTGGCTGCTTGATTTGTCGGTGGATTTTCTGGCGCAGGATCAAACGCTGGATTCCATCGAACCGTTTGTGGCAGATTCGGGCGAGGGACGCTGGACCGCACTTGAATCGGTCGAGCAGGGGATCCCCACGCCTGTGATGTCGCTGGCGTTGATGATGCGCTTCGCCAGTCAGGGCAAGAACGATTACGCCTCCAAGGTGCTTGCGAAGATGCGCCAGGGATTTGGCGGTCATGCAATCAAAGAGGACGGTAAATGAACGACAAAGTTGACATCATTCTGCCCTGTACTTTCGTTATTTTTGGTGCAACTGGCAATCTTTCCACCAACAAATTGCTGCCTGCGCTGTATCACCTGGAAGCAGCGGGCCGCCTGACGGAAGCACTCAATATCGTGGCATTTTCGCGGCGTGCGTTTAGCGACGACGACTGGCGCAAACACATGCGCGAAGTGCTCGCCGACAAGATCAAGGGCAAGCAGGACACTCCGATATTCGAGCGATTTATTGCCCGCTTCACTTATCAGAAGGGTGATCTCAACGACATCGAGTCTTACAAGGAGCTGGCCAAGCGCTTGCCGTCCGAAGAGGCCTGCTCGGCCACGGTGTTTTACCTGGCGATCAAACCCGCTGAATTTGGCGCGGTCGTTCGCAAC
Organism: Sulfuriferula multivorans; assembly: GCA_010365175.1. Taxonomy (GTDB): domain Bacteria; phylum Pseudomonadota; class Gammaproteobacteria; order Burkholderiales; family Thiobacillaceae; genus Thiobacillus. Next base: position 3,783 of record JAAFGW010000229.1, read on the forward strand.
CTCGAAGCCGTGGGTTTGAACCGGCCGCGCGGATTAAACCGTGTGGTAGTGGAGAAACCCTTTGGTGAGGACATCGAATCGGCACGCATGCTGAATCAGTTATTGCATCAGCATTTCGATGAAGAACAGATTTTCCGTATCGATCACTTTCTTGGCAAGGAAACGGTGCAGAACCTGCTGGTTTTCCGCTTTGCCAACACTCTGATCGAACCCTTGTGGAACCGCAATTTCATCGACCACGTGCAAATCACCGTGGCCGAGTCAATCGGGATCGAACAGCGAGCCGATTATTACGACAATGCAGGCGCGTTGCGCGACATGCTGCAAAACCACTTGATGCAGTTGCTCACCGTTGTGGCGATGGAGCCGCCGCCTGCGCTGGAAGCCGATGCGTTGCACGATGAAAAAGTGAAAGTGTTGCGTTCGATCCGGCCGATTGCCAAGCAAGCTGTGCACGCCCACGCGATACGTGCGCAATACGCGCGCGGGGTGATCGATGGCAAGTCGGTGCCGGGCTATCAGCAGGAAGAAAACGTCGAGGCGAATTCCATTACCGAAACTTTTGTTGCGGCCAAGTTCTACATCGACAACTGGCGCTGGCGCGGGGTGCCGTTCTACCTTCGTACGGGTAAACGCATGCCACGTCAGACGTCGATGATTGCGATCCGCTTCCGTCATCCGCCGCAACAGCTGTTTCGCGAAACCCCACTCGAATCGATCGACCCCAACTGGATCCTGTTGTCGATCCAGCCCGACGAATCGATGCGCATGGAAATCCATGTCAAGCAGCCCGGACTCGACATGGACACGCGGATGATGCAGATGAATGCGAGTTTCCTGAAAACAGACGAGGAAGCACTCGATGCGTACGAGACTTTGCTGCTCGACGTCATCGAAGGCGATCGTTCCTTGTTCCTGCGCTTTGACGAAGTGGAATGGGCGTGGCGGGTGGTCGATCCCATTCTCAAGAACTGGGCGGTGGAGCGCGAATACATCCCGACCTACGCGGCAGGCAGCTGGGGCCCGCCGGATGCCAACCGTTTGTTCGATAGCGACGACCAGACCTGGCGCAACGATCTATGAAGCTGCCCGGCTGGCGCGTGTTTTCCGATGCGGAATCGCTGGTTGAAAAGCTGGCCAATGCCTTGTGTGAAGCCG
>JAAFGW010000230.1 GCA_010365175.1 Sulfuriferula multivorans
CGGCCTGCCCTTTATGCCCTTCAGGGTGCTTGCGGGCGCAAAAATCCATCCGTTTCATCTTGTTCCCCTATTTCTGATTCACGACACTAATCAATTAACAGGTTGTCTGGCAAGCTCGTCCCACAGTTTATCGAGTCGCTTGGCTGACACGGGGTAAGGCGTTTTCAGCTCCTGGGCAAACAGCGAGATACGCAATTCCTCCAGTTGCCAGCGAAAATCGTCCAACGCCGCGGGTGCCTCCCCCATGACCTGCGACCGTCGCGCCAGATACTTGTTCTGCAGCGTCAGCACGTTGGCCATGCCGCGCGAATCCCGCTGTTCGGCGGCGGGCAATTTTTCCAGGCGCTTGAGAATGCCGCGCAAATACCGGGGCAGGTTCTTTAAATGCGGCCACGGCGTACTGGTGATGAAGCCCGCTGCAACCAACGCCATCAGGTGGGCGGATTCGTCGCGCATGGCCGCTACAAACTGCGGCTTGGCGTTCAGTCGGGTTGCCACCTGGGCATGCAAATCGAGTATTTCGGCCATGTCGCGCAGCAGCGCCTGTTTGACGACTGCAATGCGCGGCTTGGCGCGCTCTTTCTGCTTGTTGAAGGCTTTCTCGGAGCGGGGCAGGTCATCCTCGCCCAGCAGCGCACGGGTGGCGATAGCGTCGGTCAATTCCGTCCGCAGCGCATCGGCACTGCCGAAATTCCGGTACCTCATCGCCAGCGCGGTGTCGCGTGCCAGATCCTTGTCGAGCTGCTTGAATTGCGCGGTCAGCGCCAGCCTGAGCAAGCGCACCACGCCACGGCGGGTTGCCTGCTCGGCGGTTTCTGCGGTGTCGAGCAGCCTCAAATCAACGGCCTCGCCGGTATCGACCAGCGCAGGAAAACCGATCAGCTCGCGCCCGCCGCGCGAGAACTTCACCTGCTCAGGCAGATCGCCAAACGTCCACCCGGTCAGACCGGTCTGCTCGAACCCGCCTTCATCGCTCTGGCTGCCGTAGGTAATACTCGCCGCCCCACCGAGTTGCTGCCGCAGCGCCACCAGATCACGGCTGCTGGCCAGTTCCTGCCCGCTGTCGTCCACCACCCGCAGATTCATCTGCAGATGCAGCGGCAAGTCACTGGTCCAGTCTTCGTGGCGAATATCCGCACTGGTCTTTTTACGGATAAAGGCGGCCAGCGCATCGCTCAAGGTCTGCTCACCGGGCTTGGCCACACTCAGGAACGCCGTCACGGCATCGGGCAGCGGGATCAGGGGGCGACGCTTGTCTTTGGGCAGGGACTTCAGCAGCAGGATGAGTTTCTCGCGGATCAGGCCCGGCACCAGCCAGTCGATCACGGCCAACTCAACGCGGTTCAGCAGATACAGGGGCAGGGTGAGGGTCACCCCATCGAGCACATGACCGGGCTCGAAGCGGTAGGTGAATTTGCACGTGACCCCATCCACCAACAGCGTTTCCGGGAACAGGTTGTGATCGGCACCGAGGCCTTCGCCCAGAATGTCATCGCGCTGCAAAAACAGCGCCATCGGGTTAGTGGACTCGACTTCCGCACGCCATTTTTCGAACGATGCACCGTTATGAAGGCCTGCCGGAATACGCGCATCAAACACCTGAAAAATGCGCTCCTCGTCCAGCCAAACCCCTGACTTGCGCGCCTTGTGCTCAAGGTCCTCGATCTCCTTGATGAGCGCACGGTTGTGGATAAACCACGGTGCCTGGGTATCGTAATCGCCCGCGACCAGCGCACCACGAATGAACAGCTCGCGCGACAGCTCGGGGTCGATGCTGCCGTAATGAATCTTGCGCCGCGGTGCCAGGGTGATGCCGTACAGACTTACCCGTTCAAACGCCACCACACGTGCGCCGTCCTTCTCCCAATGCGGTTCGATATACATGCGCGTCAGCAAATGCTGGCCGGCTGCCTCGATCCATTCCGGACGCACCTCGGCCACGGTCCGTGCGAGCAACCGGCCGGTGTCGGTCAGCTCGGCCGCCATGATCCACTTCGGGCCTTTCTTTGCCAGCGCCGAGCCGGGGTGGATCGACAGTTTGATGCCGCGCGCCCCCTGGTAATTGCCTTCACCCGGTTTGGGACGGCTACCGCCTGTATGGGATCGGCCATCATCCGACTTGAAGCCGATATTGCCCAACAGGCCGGTCAGCATCGCCTGGTGGACCGTGTCGTAGCCCGCGTCTTTCTCATTTTCACGCAGGCCCAATTCGCTCGCCTGTGAATGCAACTGGCTGTGGATATCCCGCCATTCGCGCATCCGCCGTGGCGACAGAAAGTGATCCTGCAGCAACGTCTGCAACTGTCGGTTGGTTTTCTTGTGCTGCACCTGCTCTTCGTACCAGTGCCACAGTTTCAGCCAGCCCATGAAATCGGAGCGTTCGTCGGCAAACAGCTTGTGTTTCTCGTCGGCGGCCTGTGCGCGCTCCATCGGACGGTCGCGCGGGTCCTGCACCGATAACGCGCTGGCGATGATCAGCACTTCGCGCACGCAGCGCTGTTTCTCCGCCGCCAGCAACATGCGTGCGATGCGCGGGTCGAGTGGCAGCTTGGAGAGTTTCGTGCCGATGTTGGTGAGTTGCCCCTGCTCGTCGAGCGCGTGCAGCTCGGCCAGCAATTGATAGCCATCGGTGACCAGCCGCGTGCTCGGCGCGTCGATGAAGGGAAACCCCACCACATCGCCCAGTCCGAGTGACTTCATGCGCAGGATGACACCAGCCAGCGAGGACCGCAGCAGTTCGGGATCAGTGAAGCGGGGCCGGTTGGCAAAATCGGCTTCGTCGTACAAACGGATACACACCCCGTCTGCCACTCGCCCGCAACGGCCGGCGCGCTGATTGGCCGACGCTTGCGAAATTTTCTCGATCAACAACTGCTCGACCTTGTTGCGCGCCGAATAACGCTTCACGCGCGCGCTGCCAGGATCGATCACATAGCGGATGCCCGGAACGGTGAGCGAGGTTTCCGCCACGTTGGTCGCCAGCACGATGCGCCGCAGGGCGTTGGTCGGCTTGAAGATCGCGTCCTGTTCGGCGACCGACAAGCGGGAGAACAGCGGCAGGATTTCGGTGCCGGGCGGATGATGCTTGCGCAGCGCTTCAGCCGCATCACGGATTTCGCGCTCACCCGGCAGGAATACCAGGATGTCGCCGGAGCCGAGTCGCGCCAGTTCGTCGGTGGCCTCAAGGATCGCCGCAACGATATCCGGCGCGTCTTTATCCTTTTTTTCGTGCTTGGGTTTACCTGAAGCCACCGGGGCATCAGGCTCTTCACGCTCAATCGGCCGCCAGCGGATTTCCACCGGATAGGTGCGGCCCGACACCTCGATTACGGGTGCGTTATTGAAGTGTTTGGAAAAACGCTCGGCATCGATGGTGGCCGAGGTGATCACCACCCGCAGGTCATTGCGCTTCTGCACCAGGGTTTGCAGATAGCCCAGCAGGAAATCAATATTGAGGCTGCGCTCGTGTGCCTCGTCGATGATGATCGTGTCGTAGCGCGAGAGCAGCGGATCGCTCTGGCTTTCGGCCAGCAGAATGCCGTCGGTCATGATCTTGATCTTGGTGTCGTGGCGCACGCGGTCGGTAAAGCGCACCTTGTAGCCGACGAGACCGCCCAGTTCGCCCCCCAGTTCATACGCAATGCGGGTCGCCACCGAGCGCGCAGCGATGCGGCGCGGCTGGGTGCAGCCGATCAACTTGCCCGGCTTGACCCCCAGCTCCAGACACATCTTGGGAATCTGCGTGGTTTTGCCCGAGCCGGTTTCACCGCACAGGATGACGACCCGGTGTTTTTTCAGCGCGGCAAGAATATCGTCGCGTCGCGCGCTGACGGGCAGATCAGGGTAGTCGATGCGGCCAGGCAGACCGGGGACGTAATTTGTTGTGGCGATATGTTCGGTCATCAAAGGTTTCCAGCACAGCTAGCGTTGTCCAACCCAATGAACCGATGAGATGTTCGTTGGCGGGCAAGCGCGGTAAAATTCATCTACGGATTTTACGCGATGCCCCTGCCCGCTGCCGTGCCCTGTAACGAGTCACTGCCATGCCACCCAAGAACCCAAACACCACGCTGAACGAAAACGACATTGCCACCCTGGCAGACCTCATCGACGAAGCAGCTGCACGCACCGAAGAGCCACTGTCACTTGAAGGGCTGGATGGATTTATCACCGCGCTGCAATGTGCGCCGCGCCCCATCGCGGAAGCAGACTATATTTCTGTGCTGTTCGGACAGCCCGATCCGGCCGCACTGTTTGCCAACGCGGCCGAATACCAACGCTTTCAAACGCTGTTCACGCGCCGCTGGAAAGAAATTGCGCGTGCGCTAACCGCCCCAATCGATAGCCTGACTGATCCCCACGCCCTGTCTCCGCTCATCATGGACTGGGAGGGCATGCTTAACGAGATGCCGATGCAGGAAGCGGCCGCATTCGAAACCGAAGGGGTGCCGCTTTACGCCAGCATCTGGGCAGCCGGGTTTCTGCAGGTGGTGGAACACTGGGAAGACGACTGGACGTTGCCACCCGACAGCAAGGACGAAGCTTTTGTCGATGAGTTACTCGATCCGTTTTATGTGCTGATGACCCCGCCCGAAGAATGGTCAGACGAAGAGCAGCAGACCAGCCGTGAAGATTACGTTGCATTGGCAATCTGGAGCTGTTATGAACTGTGTGAATTCTGGCGCGACCGCGGCCAGGCACCCCGTAAATAAACTATCTGTAAACTGAACCTAGTGAGTTGCGTCCGCTATGAACCTCGTCCTGTTTGATCTCGACAATACGCTGCTCGCCGGCGACTCCGACTACGAATGGGGTCAGTTCCTCATTGCCAAGGGCGCAGTCGACGGCCTCCATTACGAAGCCAAAAACAAGGCCTTCTACGAAGACTACAAGGCGGGTCGGCTGGA
>JAAFGW010000231.1 GCA_010365175.1 Sulfuriferula multivorans
GTGACGACGGTCTTCGTTATGTTTGTTGGGCATGGGCTGGCTTGGATCAAGGAAGGCAGCATCCTACGCGTTTGGCTATCCGTGCAACAACGCCCCGTTGACACCTTCATTCTGTCATCAGCCGGGGAATTTCATCGAAGTTTGTGATCAAGGTAGTGACACATTAGAGGGGCCACATGCAACGTTTTGCCAAATGAAGGTATCAGCTCAGCATCTCACTGCTGTAAGGATAGTAAAGCGGGTGTGAGTACGTCCTCACCTGACAAGTCTCTGGAAATCCATGTTTCGATTTCTTAGGTATATCAAGTTAGTGCCAATTGAAAGTTCAAAAGTGACAGATTGAAGGGAAACCGACATCAGCTCCACCACGCCACAGCGCATAGGGTTAACCAGAGTTCAAAACAGGCTGCAAGCCACTTATAGTTTTGGTGGAACTTATTGACAGGCATGCCAAAAAAACAATCCACATTCCGGTGCTATTGAGTTCGCGTCGCGATTGAAATTTTTTTTCAAAAAATAGAAGTGAAATATGAAACGAATTGTGTCAACCGCTGTGACAGCGGTCTCTTTGGCTGTTGCAGCCATGGGTACTGCGTCTGCCGATACTTTTAGGCTCACGATCGGGGCTGGCCATCCGGCTGACGCTGCAGTCTGGATCACGACCATGCGCGACTTCCTCGCGCCGGAGATCGCCAAGCGGGTGGAGCAGAAGACGGGGCACAAGATCGAGTGGGTGAACGCCTACGGCGGATCCGTATGCAAGCTGGGGGAATGTCTCGAGGCGGTCGAGAGCGGGTTGGTCGATATCGCTGACCTTCATGTCGCATTTGAGCCGACGAAGCTGATGGCGCACAACTTCCCCTATTTCGTTCCGTTCGGAACGCCCGACCCGGTCGTAGCAGCAAGGGCGGCGCGCAAGGTATACGACACCGTTCCGGGTCTGAAGACAATTTTGGAGACCAAGTACAACCAGGTATTCCTCGCAATCGGTGCCGTCGGAAACTACAACATGCTGACTACATTCCCGTGGGACAAGGTCGAGCAGCTGAAGGGCCGCAAGATAGCGGCAGCGGGCCCCAACATCCCCTGGCTGCAGGCCGTCGGTTCGATCCCGGTGCAATCCAATCTTAACGAAGCCTATACCTCGTTTCAGACCGGCGTGTATGAAGGCTGGATTATGTTCCCGGATGCGACCGTCGGTTTCAAACTGCACGAGGTGGCCAAGAATTACACCTTCACAGACTTTGGCGCGATTCCCAATGTGCTAATCACCATCAACAAGGACACCTGGAAGAAACTGCCCAAGGCAGTCCAGGACATCATGCTCGAGGTCGGCAAGGAATACACCGAAGTTGAGTCCAAGGCCGCGCTCGAGAAAGGGCAGCGTAGCGTCGAAATCATGAAGGCGGCCGGCGCGACCGTGCGTTCGCTCAGCGACGCCGAGAAAGTGAAATGGGCCAATGCCCTGCCTGACATCCCCAACGAGCGCACTGCCGAAATCAAGAAAGCCGGGCAGGCGAGTCAGGCCGTCGCCGCCTACATCAAAGCCTTGAAGGAGGCCGGCGTCAAGTTGCCGCGCGACTGGAAAGTCCAGTAATTCCGATCCCCGCGTCGCCATCCTCCGCGAGTCCTGCGGACCTTGGGGAATGGTGCAAACTGTCATGGATTCTGAATGAAATCTCTAGTCAAGCTGCTGCATGGGCTGATGGCGTCGCTCAACGTCATAGGCGCGATCTGGGTATTGCTGATCATGCTGCTCATCACCGTCGACGTGGTGGGCCGGGCCTTTTTCAACTCCCCTTTGTTCGGGGTTCCGGAAATCGTCAAGATTTCGGTTGTCGGCCTGGTCTGGTGTCAGATGGCCCATACTCTAAAAATTGGCGCGCATTTGCGTTCTACCATACTGCTCGATCGGATGCCGCGGGCCGCTCGGCGAGTGATTGAAATCGTTTCTTGCATTCTGGGGGTGATCACGTTTGCGCTAATCGTCTATTCCGGCTGGGACACCATGCTCGAAGCCTGGCGCATCGGCGAATTCGAGGGTGAGGAACCGGTCCGGGTTCCCACTTCGCCGATTCGCACCTTGGTATTGATCGGGGCGGCGCTCACTGCGATCCAGTTTCTGGTGATGCTGGTCGATCTCATTCGCGGCAAGACCCTGCATCAGGCCGAGGCGGAATTCTGATGGAGCCGACAAGCATTGCATTGATTACGGTCGGTTTCGTTTTTGTTCTGGTTCTGCTGGGGGTGCATATCGGCGTCGCCCTGGCGCTGTTGAGCGTCATCGGCATCTGGGGCATAACCGGCAAGCTGAATGTGGCCATAAGCCTGCTAAATACCACAGCGTACAGCGCAGTAATGGACTATGTGTTCGCAGTGATCCCGCTGTTTGTGCTGATGGGAATACTGGCTACGCTGTCGGGCGCCACGCGCGATCTATTCAGCGCGGCCCAGGTTCTGTTCGGGCGCATCCGCGGAGGCATCGGCATTGCCACCGTTATCGCCAACGCCATCTTCGCCGCGATTACAGGCGTGTCGGTGGCTTCAGCGGCCGTTTTCTCCAAGCTCGCCATTCCCGAAATGGAACGGCTTAATTACGACCGCAATTTCAGCTATGGCATCGTTGCCGGCAGCGCCATTCTCGGCATGCTGATCCCGCCTTCGATCCTGATGATCGTCTACGGCGTGCTTACCGAGCAGTCGATCGGAAGGCTGTTCGCTGCCGGCGTCGGTCCCGGTCTGCTGGTGACAGCCATTCTTTCCCACGGCATCTGGCTGATGGTATTTTTTTCGCCGCGGCTCGGAGGACAATTGGAGAAGCTGCCGCCCATGGATTGGAACACGGCCGTGCGAACGGCGGTCAAGCCCTGGGGCGTGATCCTGCTGGTCTGCCTGGTGCTGGGCGGGCTCTACGGCGGATTTTTTACGCCGACGGAGGCGGGCGGCATCGGTGCCGCCGGTGCCATGGTGCTGGTCATCATCAACCGCAAGTTCAGCTGGAAGGCTTTTGTCGAGGTCCTCACCGAAATTGGACGCACCACGGCAAGCATCTTCCTGCTCCTCATCGCCGCCCAGATGTACAGCCGCATGCTCACCATCTCCGGGCTGGCCACGAAAATGAGCGAATGGGCCGCGGGTCTGCCGGTGCCGCCGATGGTGATCATCCTTATGTTCCTCGTGGTGTTCCTGCTGCTCGGTTGCATCATCGATTCGGTCTCTATTCTGCTGCTGACCATCCCGATCATGTTTCCGGTGATCATCAAACTCGGCTACGACCCGATCTGGTTCGGCATGGTCAGCATCATCGCCATCGAGATCGGCCTGCTGACGCCGCCTTTCGGCATGGTGGTGTTTGCGATGAAATCCTCGCTCGGCAGCTCGGCTAAGATCGAGGATATTTTCGTTGGCTCCTGGCCGTTCATCCTCATGCTGGTGCTCGCGCTGGGGTTTGTCATTGCCTTTCCTGCCATCAGCACCTGGCTGCCGTCAGTCATCATGTAGGCGGGGAGCACGTCATGGAGAAAAGAATGGAGTTGTGTATCGGTATGCTTGGGCTCGGGATCATGGGATCCGCGATGTCGGCGAATTTGCACAGGGCGGGATTCAATGTAGTTGGTTTTGATGTTTCAGCCGATCGCCTGGAAGCTTTCGCGAAAGCGGGTGGTGAGGTAGCGATCTCGCCGCGTCAGGTGGCAGAAAAGGCGGACATCATTATCAGCGTACTGCCTAGCGTTCGCGCTCTGGATGAGGTTGTCAGCGGCCCGAACGGAATCCTGGCTGCGGCTCGCACCGGTCTGATTTTGGTCGAGGCCAGCACCTTTCCCATTGAAGACAAAGAACGTAACCGAGCACTTTGCGGCAGCAGCGTCACGCTGCTCGACTGTCCGTTGAGTGGCACCGGCGCCCAGGCCCTGACCAAGGATCTGTCGGTCTATGCCAGCGGCGATGCCGATGCCTGCGCGCGTTGTCTGCCGGTGTTCGAGGGCTTTGCGCGTTCGCATCACTATCTGGGCGATTTCGGCAACGGCAGCAAAATGAAATTCGTGGCCAATCTGCTGGTGGCGATCCACAACGTATCGGCTGCCGAGGCCTTCGTGCTCGGCATGAAAGCGGGTCTGGATCCCGAAATGATCTACCGGGTTATCGGCGATGGAGCAGGCAGCTCGCGCATGTTCCAGGTGCGCGGCCCGCTCATGGTGCGCGGTGAATACGAGCCGGCCACCATGAAGGTGGAGATTTGGCAGAAGGACATGAAGATCATCTCGGAGTTTGCCGCCGGACTCGATTGCCCGACGCCGCTGCTTGCCGCTTCGGCCGCCTACTACACCGCTGCCATGGCGCAAGGCTTGGGCCAGCAGGATACGGCCGCCGTGTGTACCGTGCTCGAAGAAATGGCACGCCACCTGCGTCAGCACTCCAGTACAGTGTCGAAACAACAAGGAGTTTCAGTTTGAATTCAATCTCTTTAGCGCAGGCTTGCCTGATCGCCGACCAGGCCTTGCAAAAAGGCGGCGATTCCAAATTCGCCCCCCTGACCGTGGCTGTGCTCGATGCCGGTGGTCAACTCAAGGTGCTCAAGAGAGAAGACAAGGCCAGCCTGCTACGGCCCGAGATCGCCATCGGCAAGGCTTGGGGCGTGCTCGGCATGGGTTTTGGTGGCCGTGAGCTGGCGCGCCGGGCAGAACTGGTGCCAACATTCTTTACCGCATTGAACGCCATGTCCAACGGACGCATGGTCCCCGTGGCCGGTGGCGTGCTCATCAAAAACAGCGAAGGGCATGTGCTTGGCTCCGTAGGAATCTCCGGTGACACCTCCGATAACGATGA